>JACQNT010000162.1 GCA_016202915.1 Acidobacteriota bacterium | reverse complement strand
GTCCACGAAGGCGCCGTACTCGGTGATGTTCTTGACCACGCCGCGGACCGCCTTCCCCTCGGTCAACCCTTCCAGGGTCCGGCGCTTCTTCTGCGTGTTCTCCTCTTCGAGGACCGCCTTGCGGGAGAGCACGATGTTGCCGCGCTTGCGGTTCACCTTGATGACCCGCATCTGCAGCTCTTTCCCCTTCAGGGCGTCGAGGTTACGCACGGGACGCAGGTCGACCAGCGACCCGGGAAGGAAGGCGCGCACTCCGATGTCGACCGCGAGGCCGCCCTTGATCCGCTCCTTGACGATCCCGGTGACCGGCCGGCCGTCGGCGTAGGCCCTCTCGATCTCCTCCCAGATCTTCATCTTCTCGGCCTTCTCCTTGGAGAGGACCACGTAGCCGTCCTTGTTCTCGGTCTTCTCCAGGAGAACGTCCACCTCGTCGCCGACCTTGACGTGCGCCAGGCCATCGGGGCCCCTGAACTCGTCCAGGTCGATGATCCCCTCCGACTTGTACCCTACGTCCACAACCACTTCGTTGCCGCTCAGGCGCAGGACACGGCCGCGGACGACCTCTCCTTCCGCCAGCGTGCGGAGCGACTGGTCGTACATCTCCAGCAACCTGGCGTACTCCTCGCCGCCGAGCTCGGCATCGACGCCGCTCATCGGTCGAAGTGGCTGGCTGCGTTTGGGTCTGGGAGAGGGGGACAGGCTCTGGGGATGCGCGTCGATCTGTCCCAGGGGGGGATCATCCTTCATTTTTTGCAAATCCATGCAGGCTGGTACCTCCTTGTCGGTTCGGTGGCCGGCGCCTTGGGACCGCCCAGACCGTGATCGGGACGCCCCATGGGCGTTCCTTCCTTCACAGCGCTCGGGTCGGACGAACGCAGAACGCTGCGACCGCCCCCACTTCCTTCCCGGAAGCCGCCTGCGGCATGTCAAGCCAGAACCAAGCCACCCCCTGGGACGATTTGGAGATGATACTGACCACCGCCCGTCCTGTCAATAAGAAAAACTTTATTTTCATTGGATTACGTGGGTCCGGCGGCCCGCGCCGGCTCCTTCAGCGGCCTTCCAGGACGCGGTCGAGCGCCTCCAGGAACCTCAGGTTCTCGCCGTGCGTCCCGGCGGAGACGCGGACGGAGCGTGGATAGCCGTAGGGCTCCATCGGCCTGACGATGACCCCCAGCCGGAGAAGGCGCCGGTACAGATCGTCGCCCATCATCTGCGTGTGGACCAGCAGAAAGTTGGCGACGGTCGGCAGGAACGCCACCCGGCGGCGGGCGAGTTCCTGGCACAGGAACCGCACCTCGCGTGCGTTCTCCCGGCGCGAGCGGGCCACGTGCTCGGCGTCTTCGAGCGCCGCCCGGGCGGCGGCCTGGGCGAGAACCGACGTGTTGAAGGGCGAACGCACGGCCTCGAGGGCCGCTGCCACCTCCCCCACGGTCACGGCGTAGCCGATGCGCAATCCTGCCAGCCCGTGGATCTTGGAGAAGGTGCGCAGCACGGCGAGGTTGCGTCCCGCCCTGAGGAACTCCAGGCAGTCCGGGTACTCGGGGGCCTCGACGTAATCGCAGTAGGCCTCGTCGACGACCGCCAGGACGTGCGGCGGCAGCCGCCGGAACAGCGCGTCCATCTCCGCGCGCGTGACATAGGTCCCGGTCGGGTTGTTCGGGTTGCTGATGTAGACCAGCGCGGTCGTGTCGTCGCATGCGGCGGCCATCGCCTGAAGGTCGTGACGATGCTCCTTGAGCGGCACGACCGTGAGCGGGGCGCCCATCGCCCGGACGGCAATGCGGTACATGATGAACGCCTGGTCGGCGACGACAGCGCCGCGGCCGGACGCCAGGAACGTCTTGGCCAGGATCTCGACGATTTCCGTCGATCCGTTCCCCAGGACGATCTGCTCAGTGGGGAAGCCGAGCCGGAGGGACAGCGCCTGCCGGAGCGCCTGGCCGCTGCTGTCCGGATAGCGGTTCATGCGCTCCGCCGCCTCCCGCACGGCCTGCACGGCGCGCGGCGATGGGCCGAGCGGGTTCTCGTTGCTGGCAAGCTTCACGACCTCCCGGATCCCGGACTGCCGCTCCGCCTCCTCGATCGGCGTCCCGGGGGTGTACTGGGAGATTTCCAGGATGTGATCGGGAACGCGCACTTTCATGTGGCCTCCCGCAGCCGCCGGATCTCCTCGGCGGTCAGGCGCCGCCACTGCCCCGGCCTCAGCAGTCGATCGCGGATCGGCCCGATGGCGATGCGCCGCAGCTTCAGGACGCGGTGCCCCAGGCGATCGAAGGCGTTGCGGATCTGGTTCTTCCTGCCTTCGTACAGGACGACCTCCAGCCAGGTGTTGGACTGGGAGGAGATCCGCGCGACGCGGGCCGGGAGGGTCCTGCGGCCGTCCAGGAGGAGGCCGCGGCGCAGCCTGGCGAGGACCTCCTCCGCGACCGTCCCCTTCACCTTCACCCTGTAGGTCTTCGGCACGTGGTTCGAGGGGTGCGTCAGGAGGTGCGTCAGGTCCCCGTCGTTGGTCAGGATCAGCAGTCCCTCGCTGTTCCAGTCGAGACGCCCGACCGGGTAGACGCGGTCGCGGACCTCCCGCAACAGGTCGACCACCGTTGGCCGCCCCTCCGGATCGGCGGCCGAGGTGATGACGCCTCTCGGCTTGTAGAGCAGGTAGTAGACCCGGCGCGCGGCGGCCCGCACCCTGCGGCCGTCCACGCGCACGGCATCACGCCCGGGATCGAGACGCCGGCCGAGATCCCCGACGACGCGGCCGTTCAGCTCGACGCGACCCTCCTGGATCAGGCGTTCCGCCTCGCGCCGCGAGGCGACGCCGGCGCTCGCCAGGTACTTCTGCAGTCGGACGAGGCCGGCCGTCTCAGGAATCGTCGCCGTCATCCCCCTTCTCGGTCTCGTCATCGTCGAAGTCACCGTCCTCGTCGCTCTCGCTTCCGTCATCTTCCCCATTTCCTTCCTCGAATGGCCCCGCGGCCCCGGCCGGCCCCGGCGGCTGAACGCGGTCCGGGCCGGGGGCGGCCCGGCCGAGGTCCTCGAGGCTCGGGAGGTCCTCGAGGGAGTTGATGCCGAAATGGGCCAGGAACTCCCGCGTCGTCCCGTACAGCACCGGCTTCCCGACCACCTTCTTCCTCCCCAGGATCCGCACGAGCTTCTTCTCCAGCAGGCCCTCCAGGACGGCCCCCGGGTCGGCGCCCCGGAGCGCCTGGATCTCCGGCGTCGTGATCGGCTGGCGGTAGGCGATGATGGCGAGCGTCTCCAGGGCCTGGGTTGACAGCCGTCGGCGGTTGCGCGAGCGGAACAGGGCACGCACCCACCCCCCGAGCTCCGCCTTCGTGACCAGACGGTGCCCCCCGGCGGCACGGTTGAGGCGGAGGCCGCGGTCCGGCGCCTCGCAGGCCCGCGCCACCTCGTCCAGCGCTGCGCGCAGGCTCTCTTCCTGCGTCCCCGGGAACAGATCGGCGAGGTCTCCGAGCGTCAGCGGCTCCTCCGCGGCGAAGGCGAGGGCCTCGGCAATGGCCCGCAGGCGCGCAGGGCCGACGGTCGCATCCTGCATCGCGCCCGGCGCCGCGCCACGCCCGCGGGGGGCACGGGCGCCGCGACGCGGCGGAACATCCCGGGACGAACGGGTCTCCTCAGGCACGCGCGCTGTCCTCCCCGGGCGCCGGGGGCGGCGCTCCGTCCTCTGCCAGGAGGATCAGGATATCCTGATCGCGGTGGCTGGTGTAGGCCCGCGCCAGACGCAGGCGGATGATCTCGAGCAGGGCCAGGAACGTGAGGATGCACGAGACCCTGTCGGAAGACCCCTCGAACAGGGAGCGGAAGCTGACGCGCCGGGACTGCTGGATTCTCTCCATGAGCCAGTGGATGCGCTCCACCAGCGTCATGCGTTCGCGGGCGAGAGGCGCCTCCGGCTCCCTTCCCGCGCGGCGCAGGATCTCCTCGAACGCGCGCAGCAGCGCGTAGAGGTCGGCCTCGATCCCGATCTCCCCCGCGTACTCCTCCACCGGGCCGGCCGGGCGCGCGTAGACCAGCTCCATGAGCGCCTCCCTCTCGCGAAGATGCTCCGCGGCCTCGCGCATGCCGGGGCCGCCATGGCCGGCATCGAACGGGGGGGCCGGATCCTCGCTCGCGCCGGCGTCCTGCGCCGGGTCGGGCGGCACCAGGCGGCGCGATTTCATGTAGGCGAGCGTGGCGACCTTGAGGAGGAAGTCGCCCGCCGCCTCGGGATCGGGGACGCCCAGCAGATCGAGGTACTCGTCGTACTGACGGGCCACTTCCGCCACCGGGATGCAGGTGATATCAACCGCCTCGGTCCGGACTAAATGCAGCAGGAGATCGAGGGGACCTTGGAAAGCGGCCAGGCGGATCTCCCCGAGCCCCCCGGGGCCCGGGACAGCCGGGGCGAGAGGCGCGCTCACGTGCCCTGCCCCGTGTCGATGCGCATCGCCGCCCGCACCTCCTCCATCGTGCGGCGGGCCTCCGCGCGTGCCCTGCGGGCCCCCTCCGCCAGGATGTCGCGCACGCGCCCCCGGTTCTCGAGCAGGCGGGCCCGCCGCTCGTGAAGCGGGCCCAGAAGCGGCTCCAGGTGCCGCAGGAGATGGTTCTTGCAGTCGATGCACCCGATCCCGGCCCGCCGGCACTCGACGTTCACCAGGCCCACCGTGTCGGGGGAGGAGAACGCCTTGTGCAGATCGTAGACCGGGCAGACGTCCGGGTTGCCCGGATCGCGCCGCGTCTTGCGCGCCGGATCGGTGACCATCGTCAGGATCTTCCTGCGGACATCCTCCGAACCGTCGGAGAGATTGATGGCGTTCCCGTAGGACTTGCTCATCTTGCGGCCGTCCGTGCCGGGAAGGCGCGGCGTGCGCGTCGTCATGGCCTGGGGCTCGGGAAAGACGGGCCCGTAGAGGGCGTTGAACCGGCGGGCGATCTCCCGGCACAGCTCCAGGTGCGCCAGCTGATCCTCGCCCACCGGCACGAGCTCGGCGCGGTATACCAGGATGTCGGCGGCCTGCAGCACCGGGTAGCCCAGGAAGCCATAGTTCGCCAGGTCGCGGTTGGCGATCTGCTGCTGCTGTTCCTTGTAGCTGGGCACCCGCTCGAGCCAGGAGACGGGCACGATCATCGAGAGAAGCAGGTGGAGCTCGGCGTGCTCGGGGACGTGCGACTGCACGAACAGGGTGCACTTCTCCGGGTCCAGGCCGGCCGACAGCCAGTCGATGGCCATCTCGGTGACGTAATCCCGGAGATGCGAGGTGTCCTGGTAATCGCTCGTCAGGGCGTGCCAGTCGCAGATGGCGAAGAAGCATTCGTGGGTTTCCTGGAGCTTCACCCAGTTCTCCAGGGCGCCCATCAGGTGGCCGATGTGCATCGCCCCGGTGGGCCGGAACCCGGAGAGCACCCTCGGCCTTTGGGGCGGGCTCACCGGAGCCGCCTCAGGGGGGCCCTCATTTCCTGACGGCCGCCGCGTTGAGGACCGACAGGGCCGTCGTGATGCGGCTGAGCTTGCGGCCTCTTTTCTGGATCGCCTGCGTGTCGTCCTGGGCGGGTTGCTCCGCGCGGATCTCCTTCTGGACCTTCTCCAGCTCGAACTGCAGCTGCTTGATCTCCGCGGGCGAGAATTTCTTGAAGGTGTTCGGGTTCACGAGGATGAGCCCCTCGGCGATGTCGCGCGACATGCCGTAGGCCGACCCGCCGATGAAGTTGCCCACTCCCGCCTCCCCGACGCCGGCCGCGCGGTCGTTCAGGACCGCCTGCCGGTGGCCTGGACCGCGGACCGCTCGGCCGTCTTGAAAACCAGGGACACCATCCCCAGGCCCAGCCGGTCGCCGCTCGTGATCGTCGCGGGCTTGCCGGCGGTCAGGCGCTGCCCGTTCACGAAGGTGCCGTTGAGCGCGCCGACCTCCTCCGAGAGCTGAAAGCCGTTGTTCGCGAAGACGATCTTGGCGTGCCGTCGCGACACGGATCGGTTGATGTCCACCTGGGTCAGGTCGATCTCGGGCCGGGTCCCGGTCACCGGATCGTAGCGGCCGATGAGGGCCGACTGCCCCGTGATCGGAAAATGACGCGAGCCCCCTTCCAGCACCAGGAGGGCGATCGCCCCCTCCGGCACCTCGACCTCCCCGATCGGCTTCGGGGGCGCCTGCACGCCGCGCGCGGGCGGCGCGTCGGCCGGAGGCGGGGGGGGCTCGGAGGGGCGATCCATGTCGACGGCGGCGGCGGGCGCCACGGCGGCCAGCTTCGCAGGCGCCGTCGCGCGCGACAGCAGCTCGATCTTGCGATTGGCTTCCTGCAGGCGATTGCTGAGCTTGCGGAGCATGCGCACGGCGATTTCGATGTTCGCCCGAATCATCCTGTCGAAGATCGTGCTGTTGATCTCGATCAGCTCGACGTCGTCGAGGGACTCCGCGGCGGCGGTGCGGGGCAGGCCCTCCAGGACGGCGATCTCTCCGAAGAAGTCCCCCTTCTCCATGATCGCCAGCTCCTGCTTGACCCCGCCGATCTCCCTGTAGATGCGCACGGCCCCTGACTGGACCACGTACATCTCCGACCCGAGATCTCCCTCCCGGTAAATGGTGTCCCCCTTCTTCACCCGGACGATGAATTCCTTGAAGGGATCCCCCGCCACGCGACATCCTCTTGGCTGCGATGGAGTTACGTGCGCGAAGCCGCGGCGATGATAAAGGACCGCGGAGGCCTTGTCAAACGCAGGGCCCGCGAGCGTGCCGGGCCCTTTGCCGTTACAATGCCGGCGGGATGCGCTTCCGCGGCCGCCACATCCTCCGGGCGATCGGGGCCATCCGCCTCCTGGCGGCGGCCCTCGCCCTTCCCCTGCTCCTGGCGGCCGCACCGGCGTCCCGCGCCGGCGGCGCGCTGGCCTGGCCCCTCGGCGTGCCGGGGACCCTCCTGTCGTCGTTCGGAGAATACCGCTACGACCACCTGCACGGCGGGATCGACATCTCCACCGGCGGGCAGACCGGGCACAAGGTCCTGGCGGCCGCGGCCGGCGCCGTTTTCCGGCTGAAGGTTGAGTGGCGAGGCTACGGCCGGGCGATCTACGTCCGCCATCCCGGCGGCCGGGTGACGGTCTACGGTCATCTCGAGCGCTTCGAGGACACGAGGCTGCATCTCGAGCGCCGCGTGGCGCGCCGGCAGGCGGAGATGAAGACGCGCTACCCCGGGGACATCCACCTCGACCCTCCTCTCCCGGTGCGCCGGGGTCAGGTGATCGGCTATTCGGGGGAATCCGGGGTCGGCCTGCCGCACCTGCACTTCGAGGTGCGCGGGCCGGGGGACGTGCCGGTCGATCCGTTCGCCTCGGGCCTGAGGCGACTGCCCGACCGGCGGTCCCCGGTCCTCGCGGAACTCATCATCACCGCCGCCACGGAAGAGTCGTTCGTGGACGGCGTCCGGCGCGAGAAGTCCTATGCCCTGGCGCGGCGCGGCGGCGTCTACGCCAGCGACGAGCCGGTCCGCGTCAGCGGACCGTTCCTGGCGGCGCTCGTCGCCCACGATCCGGCCGGCGCGGAAGGTCGCGCGGGGGTGCGCTCGATCCGCATGGCGATCGACGGCTCGGCGCGCTACCGCCTGGCCCTGCGCGCGGTCCGCTTCGATCAGTACCCGCAGGCGGGTCTGATCTATGACCACCGCGCCAGCCGGCTCGGGCCGCCGCGCTACGCCTACCGCCTCGTCCGCCTGCCGGGAAACGAGCTGGCGGAGGCTCCCGGAGAAGAATCGAATCCTCCACCGCCGGAGGCCTGCCCCGGGGCGGTCGATCTTCCCGCCGGCGCCCATCAGATGGAGATCGCCGTCGAGGACGCGGCGGGGAACATGAGCCGCGCCCGGGTCTGCCTCCTGGCCGGGGGCGCGGCATCGCCCCCCATCCTCGCCGACGGGAAGGACGTTGAGGGCCGGGGATCGATCCGCTTCGCCCTCGGCGTGGGCGAGCAGGCGAACGAGCCTCCCCGGAAGGGGCTGGGCGGAAACGCCTGCGCGGCCCCGGCCCGGACCGTCCAGGGAGACCTGTGGGCCGGGGAGGGCGAGGAGTTCCGGCCGCTGGACTGCGATGCCGAGACCGGTCGCTGCGTGCCGAGGTGGCCGCATGCGGGCCGGGGTTTCTCGGCGGTCCGGCTGCGCCAGGTTCTTCACGGCGTCCCGGGCCCGTGGCGCGTGGCGCCGCTCGGAGAGGACGGAGACCGCGTCTCGAAACCGGGCGAGGCCCGCCTCGAAGCCTGGCCAGGGTTCATCGATGTCCTGGTGAGCGTCCCCAGCCCGCTGGTCCCCGATCTGGCGATCGTGACCTGGCCCCGGGCGGAGCCCGTCACGCCACTGGTCTACAGGGACGGCCTCCTGGCGGGCGCGGGGATCGGGTACCGGCGCGCCTTCGCCGCGGGCCCGCTCGCGGTCGCGGCCGGTCCCCGCGTCCGGGGCTCCGCGCCCCACCCTCTGCCCGAAGTCCGCTTCTTCGGCCCCGGGGAGGGTCAGACCTATGGCGGCCCCGGGTTCACCATCGAGGTCCCAGCCGGGGGCCGCTTCTATCCCGGACCGCTCGCGGTGCGGAGCGTTCCCGTGGCCGGGTCGCCGGCGCTCCCCGCGGTGGGCGACGCGATCGACCTTCTCCCGGAAGGGGAAGCGCTCAACGAGAGAGCGACGCTGCGTTTCGATCTCAGCGGCGCCCTCCCCGATCCCTCCGCCCTCGGGATCTATCGCTGGGATCCCTTCCGGCAGGGATGGTCTTACGAAGGCGGTGAGCTCGATCCGGGAGGACGGACGCTGTCCATGCGCTTTCGAAGATATGGTCGGTTCGCCCTTCTTCAAGATGCCTCCCCGCCCGTGATCATGGAGGTCTGGCCACCGGACGGCGCCCGCGGCGCCGGCCGGCGACCGCGCCTGTGGGCCCGGATCGAAGAAGAGGGGGAAGGGATCGATCACGACGGAGTGGCGTTCGTCCTGGACGGCGCGCCTCTCGAAGCGGAGTTCGATCCCGATCGCGGCCGGGCGCGCGTCCTGGATCCGCCGGCACTGGCCGCCGGCGCCCACCGCATCAGGGTCACCGCCACCGATCGCGCCGGGAACTCCTCCGGGACGATCGAGACGAGCTTCGAGGTGCGCTGAGCGCCCGCTGCCGGCGGCTGCTCAGGCACACGCTTCGAGGACCACCTCTTCGTAGACTCGCCGTACCGCCGCGGTGCGCTCGGCGACGGTCTCCCGCAGCCGGTCGCCGGCACCGGCCTCCTCGGTCGCCGCGTCATCGATCGCCCGGGCGATCTCGGAGAGGCGCGCCGCATCGACCGGGAGGGAGGCCAGCGGGCGGTTGTGAATCAGGCGCACCTCGTGGTCCAGAGCCCGCAGGAACAGGTAGGACTCGTAGAGGACGCGCATCGCCTCCTCCTTCAGGAGACCGAGGCTGCGGAGGTGCGTCAGGAGCCGCGGGGTGTCCTTGTCGGACGGGTTGCGCACGGCGTGCGCCAGCTGCAGGAATTCGATGGTGAAGTGGATGTCGAGCAGGCCCCCCGGACCCAGCTTGATGCTCGCCGGGCGGTCGGGGTCGCGTGCCTCCCCTTCCAGCAGGCGCTGTCGCATCCCGTCCACCGCGGCGGCGATCGCCCTCCGGCCCAGGTCGCGGCAGCGCGCCTGAACCAGCTCCTCGATCTCGCGCACGGCGCGCCGGCCCAGGTCCGTGTCTCCTGCCACCGGCCTGGCCTTCAGGAATGACTGCATCTCCCAGATATCGGCGGAGCGGCGGAAGTAGTCGCGGAGCGCGTCCAGCGTCGTGACGATGTTCCCCTCGCGGCCGGAGGGCCGGAGCCGCAGGTCCACCTCGTAGAGCTGGCCGTCGCGGCTCAGGGTGGTCAGGATGCGGACGGCCCGCTCACACCGGCCCCTGGCCGCCGCCTGCGCCACCCACGGTTGACCGCCCTCCCCCGCGCAGAGGAAGACCAGGTCGAGGTCGGACCCGTAGTCCATCTCCCGGTACCCGAGGCGCCCCAGGCCCAGGACCGCGAGCGCCGGCGCCCGTGGCGATCCCTGGCCGCCAGCCCCCTGCGGCGGCTCCGCCAGCGCCAGCGCCCCCTCGACGGCCGCATCCGCCAGGTCGGAGAGGCTCTTGAGCACCTCCCGCAGGGTCGCCTGCCCGTTGATGTCCCTGATCGCGATCATCGCCAGCGCGGACTGATGGCGCCGGCGCAGCTCGCCCGCGCGGCCGCGAGCGTCGCCCGGCCCCAGGACGGCCGGCATGAGGAGAGTCCGGTGGGCGCCCGGCTCCGGGGTCCTGAGGAGCCGGCCGCGGTCCTCCAGTCCCTTCAGGATCGCGGGCTGGCGGATCAGAAGGCCTCCCAGGAGATCGCTCCTCCCCAGCAGGCGGACGGCGGGCTCCAGGACGTCGTGACGCGCGAAGAACTGCAGAAGGATCTCCGGCTCGGCGACCAGGGAGGACACCAGCTTCTCCAGGTTCGCGAAGGCGCGCCTCGCATTGACCGAGCGGCCCGCGCTTCGCGCCAGGGCCGGTCCGGTCCGGCGCAGGGCGCGCCGCAGCCCGATCGAAGCGGCGGCCGGCCGCAGCAACCGCCGAATCCGCTTCACGGGGCCGAGCGCCGCCAGCGGCTCCGGGATCCCGGCCCCGGCCAGGCGGCTCAGGAGCATCTCGTCATCCAACCGATCCAGCCAGAGGTCGGGGCCGCCCTCCTCGATGCGCGTCTGGGCGGCCTCGCGCATGACGGAGTCGTAGAAACGGCGCACGGTGTGGCGGTGGCGCTCCAGGACGTCGAGCAGCCCGGCCGCCTCGCCTTCCGGCCCCGGCTCCTGGAGGCGCATCCGGCGCGCCAGCAGCCGCCAGTCGCGCGCGCGGGAGGGAAGCAGGGAGGTCTTCTTGTTCCATCCGAGCTGCAGCCGGTGCTCCAGGTTCCGCAGGAAGACATAAGCCTCCGCGAGCGCGCCGTACTCCGCGTAGCCTATGAAGCCCTTCTCCGCCAAGCGGTGTAGCGCCAGCAGCGTGTTCCCCTGCTGCAGCCAGGGATCGCGCCCGCCATGCCGCAGCTGCAGCGCCTGGACGGCGAACTCCAGCTCGCGGATGCCGCCTCGCCCGAGTTTGATGTCGGTCTCCGAAGTCCCCGCCTCGCTCAGCCGCGCGTCGATGCGGTCTTTCATGGCGGAGATCTCCAGGGTCAGGTACGGGTCGGGATCGGAGGGATACACGAGCGCGTTCACCTCCGCCACGAAGCGCAGTCCCAGGCCGAGATCGCCGGCGGCCGGCCGCGCCTTGATCAGCGCCTGGCGCTCCCAGGGATCGGCCCAGTTCCGGTAGTAGGCGACGGCGGCGGCGAGCGACGTCACCAAGTCGCCGTCGCTGCCGCCCGGTCGGAGCCCGAGGTCGACCCGGAAGACCTGGCCCTCGGGGCCGCTGCCGGCGATCAGGCGGGTCACCTCGGAAGCCAGCCGCGTGAAGAACTCCTTGTTGCTGATCGCGCCGCCCCGCCCGGTCCCCGATCCGGCCGTCTCGCCGTCGCGGGAGAACAGGTACAGGAGGTCGATGTCGCTGCTGTAGTTCAGCTCCTCGCCGCCGAGCTTGCCGAGCGCCATCACGACGAAGCCGGCCTCCTCCAGGCGCCCCCGGTCGTCCCGGCTGGTCGGCGCCCCGTGGCGCTCCTCGAGCGGGGCGCGGGCGGCGCGCACCGCCTTGTCGAGCAGGACGTCGGCCAGCAGCGACAGGGCCCCCGTGACGGTGGGAAGATCGGCCACCCCCAGGAAGTCTGCGAGGGCGATCCGCGGGTACTCCCGGTTGCGGAACCGTCGCAGCACGGTCGAGATGTCCGCGCCGCTCTTCAGGAACTGGAACCGCGCCAGGTCCTCCTCGAGATCCTCGCGCGTCGGCAGACCGGCGGCCGGCGTCCCCGCCGGCAGGGCAGCGAGGAATTCCGGGTTCTGGATCAGGAGGTTCGCGAGATACGGGCTGAAGCCGGCGAGGACGAGGAACTTCCCGACCCGCCCGGGAGGGATCCGGGATCCGGCGGCCTCCCGCAGCCGCCCCAGATCCCGGATCGCCCCTTCCGGATCGGGGAGGCGCGCCACCTCCCCTGCCAGGCCGGACGCCTCCCCGGCGGGCAGGAGTCCGGAGAGGGTGGCCTCGATGTCCGGATCGGTCACGGGAGGTCTCCCGCGCACCGCACCCACGGGCGCCTCAGATGTCGAAGTAGAGGGCGAACTCGTAGGGGTGCGGCCGGAGCCGCATGGCGTTGACCTCGCGCTCCCGCTTGTACTCGATCCACTGCCGGAGGTTATCCTCCGTGAAAACCTCCCCCCTGAGAAGGAACTCGTGGTCCTCCTCGAGGTGCCTGAGAGCCGCCTCGAGGGACGCGGGGAGCGAGCGGATCTTCTTCAGCTCCTGCGGTCCGAGGCCGTAGATATCCTTGTCCAGTGGCTTGCCTGGGTCGATCCGGCTCTCGATCCCGTCGAGGCCGGCCATGAGCATGGCCGCGAAGGCCAGGTAGGGGTTGCACGACGGATCGGGCGGCCGGTACTCGAGGCGGATCGCGCCCGGGCTCGAGGAGATCATCGGGATCCGGATGGCCGCGGACCGGTTCCGCCGGGAGTAGGCGAGGTTCACCGGGGCCTCGAAGCCCGGCGTGAGGCGCTTGTAGGAGTTGGTCGTCGGGGCGATGATCGCCGACAGCGCCGGAGAGTGCTTCAGCAGGCCGCCGATGTAGTGCAGGCCCATCTCCGAGAACCCGCCGTACCCCTCTCCCGCGAACAGGTTCTTGCCGCCCTTCCAGAGGCTCTGGTGGCAGTGCATGCCCGAGCCGTTGTCTCCGAACAGCGGCTTCGGCATGAAGGTGACGGTGTGTCCCCTCTTGATCGCGGTGTTCTTGACGACGTACTTGTACATCACCACGTGGTCGGCGGCGCGCGTCAGGCTGTCGAAGCGGACGTCGATCTCCATCTGCCCGCCGGTCGCGACCTCGTGGTGGTGCGCCTCGACCCTCATCCCGCAGGCTTCTAGATTGAGCACCATCTCCGAGCGCAGGTCCTGGAAGTGATCGTGGGGCGGGACCGGGAAGTACCCTTCCTTGTGCCGCGGCTTGTAGCCGAGGTTCGGCCGGTCCTCCCTGCCCGAGTTCCACTGGCCCTCGATCGAGTCGACGTAGTAGTAGCCGCAGTGGGCGTTCTGGTCGAAGCGCACATCGTCGAAGATGAAGAACTCCGCCTCCGGTCCGAAGTAGGCCGTGTCGGCGATCTTGGTGTACTGGAGGTAGTTCTCGGCCCGCTGGGCGATGGCGCGCGGGTCGCGGCCGTAGCGCTCCTTGGTGACCGGATCGACGACATTGCAGATCAGGTTCAAGGTCGGGACCTCGGTGAACATGTCGACGAAAGCCGTGTCCGGGTCGGGGACCACGAGCATGTCACTTTCATGAATCGCCTGGAACCCGCGGATGCTGGAGCCGTCGAACCCGAACCCGTCCTCGAAGGAGTTCTCCGTGAGCTCGTGGGCGGGAACCGAGAAGTGCTGCCAGAGACCGGGCATGTCCATGAAGCGGAGGTCCACGATCTTGATGTCGTTGTCCTTGACCATCTTCAACACGTCCGCCGGCTTTCGCATGTGGGTCGGTCGCTCCTTCAAGAGAGGGGTTGACGAAAAGAAGGGAACGAATTATAGCACGGCGGCCGGCTGTCAATGCGGAGGGCGGGGCGGCGCCGCGCTTGCCGGCCCTTCCGGCGCGATGCTATAGTCGCGCTCCCGTGCCCGGAGCCCTCGGAGGCGCGCTCATCTGGCTGGCGTTCCTGCCGGCGGCGCTGGCGCCCGCCCGTGAGCCGCCGACGGAGTCCGGCCCGGCGGCTCCCGGACCGCCCGAGCCCGCCCCGGCCGGGGAGCCGCTTCCAGAGGCGACGGAGGTCGATCCCGTTGCGCCCCTCGACGCCGCGGAGCGCGACATCCTGCTGCGTCTGGCCTGGCGGACGCTCGCGGGACACCTGACCGGCCACCCCATCCAGGACAGCGACCTCGCGGATCTCGACGTCACGCAGCGCCTGGCGGCGCCGCGCGGCTGCTGGGTGACGCTGAGGAAAGACGGCGGGGTGCGCGGCAGTCAGGGCGAGATCGAGGCCACGCGCCCGCTCTATCATCAAGTGATTGTATTCGTGCGGCGCGCGGCCACCCGCGACCCGCGGTTCCTGCCCCTGACCGCTCTCGACCTCGACGGGACGGAGATCGAGATCGCGGTGATCGGCAAGCGGGAGAGAATCGACGGCCCCGGGGCCATTCGGACCGACAGGCACGGGGTGTTCCTGGAGAAGTGGGGGCGCCGCGCCGTGTTCCTGCCGGGCATCGCCGCCGCCCGGGGCTGGGACGCCGCCCGGACGCTCGACGAGCTCTGCCGCCAGGCATCCCTCCCCGCGGGCGCCTGGTCCAGCGCCGCACGCCTGGAGGTGTTCACGACGGAGGTCATCGCGGGGGCGCAGCCACCGCCCGCGACGGCGGCCCCCGCGCCGGAGGAGGCCGGCGATCCGCCCGCCGGACCGGAGGAGCCGCCTCGTCCGCCGCCGCGCGCCCGGCACTGAGGACGGCGCCCCCGTCTCAGCGCCTCCGGTCGGAGGAGAGCGGGATGATCAGGGACTTGAAGCTCTCCATCAGGCGGCCCATCTCCGCGACGAGCTCCGCCTCCTTGCCGGGATTCGGACGGCCGCTCGCCTCGGCCCCCACCCCGCGTCCGTGCGCCAGCATGAGGATGAAGTATTCGACGTCCTCGCGCGGGGCCCAGAAGACCTTCGCCTTCAGCGGCCCCTCCCCGAGGCGATCCTGGATCGTATCCACCCACCGGCCGTCCACGGACCAGGCGCCGTCATATTTCTTCCAGGGTCCCTGGTTGACCTGGAGGTCCTCCGGCGCGAACTCGAACTCGCCGCACCAGCGCAGGTACTCGCGCAGCCGCTTCCTCAGCGCCTCGCGGTCGGCCACGCGGTCCTTCTTGTCCGTGGCCTGGTAGAAGCCGACGATCTGGATCTGGTCGCCCGGCGGGCCGCTGCGCAGCCGGAAGTGGCCGTTGTACTGGTCCTCCCCGGGGAAGGTGCCGACGACCCCGGTCGGGAAACGGCCCTGGGCGCTGGCCGCGATCGGGGCGAATTCCCACTCCTTGCGTGCGGGGGAGGCCTTGGCGAAATCGAACGTGATGTTGTTGTACTTCCGCAGGAACCTCTCCAGGCCTCCCACCACGTTCGAATAGATGAACAGGTCGTAGGTGTTGTCCTGCAGCTTCGTCGTCTGTCTCTGCCCCTCCGGATCGATGTAGGAGATCTCCACGCCCGGGAACGTGATGGTGTTTAGGCGCCGGGCCATCTGCAGCTCGTTCCAGATCCAGACGTACTGCCGGTTCTTGAACGAGGGCGTGCTCCGGTGAAAGACGTTCCCTTCGACCTTGCCCGCCGAGGACTGCTCTCCCGTCGCCTCCGTGCCGACCTCGCGCTGGTAGGTCTCCTTGACGGACACGCCATCGGGATAGGTCTGCTTGAAGCTCACGTCGGTGAGCGTCTGGCCGCTGAGGTTGTAAATCACCAGGCTGGTGACCAGCGAGAACTTCTCCGTGCCGATGTCGAACTTGGCGCTGTAGGAAGGGTAGACGCTGAACAGCGACGCGGGCTGGGCGGCCGCCGGCGCGGCCATGAAGGCCCACAGGACGGCGCCCGTGAGGGCTGCCGCACGCGGGGATCGCATCGAATCTCCTCCTCCAGGATCTCTCCGGGCTCTCGAAGGGCGCAGGATTATAGCACGCGGCCGCGCGCCGAACAGGCGGCGTCAGCCGGTCCTGCGGCGCAGCAGCCACGCCGCGATCGCGACCAGAACAGCGGCGGCGCCGACCGTCCAGACGGTTCCCCCGGGCGCGTCGACGCGCGCCTCGGAGGTGACCGCCACGGTGATCGACAGGACGTTGTTCAGGGCGTGGGCCAGGATGGCCGGGATCAGGCTGCCGCTCCTGTGCACCAGGAAGCCGAGGAACAGCCCGAGGATCAGGATCCCGGGGAAACGCCACGGATCGAGATGGAAGGCGGCGAAGACCAGGGAGGACGCGGCGATCCCTTTCGGGGCGCTCCCGAGAAGCCGCACGAGGCCGGCCTGCAGGAAGCCCCTGAAGAGGAGCTCCTCGCAGATCGCGGGCACCGCGGCGAAGGCCCCCAGGAGCAGCACATAATCGAGAGGCCCGCGGTAGACGAAGAGCCCCTCGAAGAAGGCGCGCACCGACTCGGGTGTGGGCAGGACCTTCTCCTGCCAGGCCCCGGTGAGGGTCAGGAGATGGTTCAGCCCGGCGGTTCCCAGGACGGTCGCCAGGAGCCCCCGGGCCGCGGGACGCCGCCACGAGAGGGTGGCCTTCGGATCGAGGTAGAACCAGCGCAGCGCCGTCAGGACCGGCGCGGCGATGAACAGCATCTGGGTCAGCACCAGTCCCCAGCGCAGGCTCAGGATCTGCAGCACTGTTCCGGGGAAGAGATTGAGGAAGAAGGCGAGACCGCCGATGAGCGCCATCTCGCGCAGTTCCGGGGCGTGACGCGCGGAGCGTTGGAGGGGAACTCCAGCGGGAGCGGCGCCGCCGATCGGGAGAGGGGCGGGCCCCTCGTTCATCCTCGACCCGCCCTCAGCGCGACAACCGGACGGTGACCCTGAGCCTCAGGCGGACCGGCCTGCCGTCGACCGTGGCCGTGACGGGGAGATCGATCGCGCGCTCCTGGCCGGGAGCCAGGACGCCGATGTCGATGGAAGCGTTCGCGACGGAGACCGGCGACGCGCCGGCGGGGTCCCAATCTTCGTCGAGATCGATCGGCTCTTCCAGGTCGATCGGCTCCTCGACTTCGCCGGGCCCCGGCCGCGGCACCTCCCGTAACGGCGAGGCGGGCGGGAGGCGCGCCGCCGCGCCCGCCCGGGCGCTGGCCTGCGCGGCCACCGGCTCCTCCTCCAGCTCGTTGAGCAGGTCCTCTCCCAGATCGACCGACCCGTCATGGGGCTCCTCCATGCCCGGGAGATCGACCTCCTCTTCCAGCTCAATCACCTCCTCGGGTACCGGGGCGCCGGGCCGCAGAGCGGCCACCTTCCCGCGCGGCGACTCGGCGCGCGGCGGAGCGGAGGGGCGAACCGCGGCCGGCTCCTCCACCTCGAGGCTCTCGAGGGCGAGGTCCTCGGGAAGCGCCTGTGGCGCCCGCTCGACGGGAGGCGCGGGCGCCGGGGCCGGCCGGGGCGGCGGCGCCGCGGCCGGTTCGGCTGCGGGACGCACCGCGCCGACCTCGGAGGGCGCCGGGGCGCCCTCCAGCCGGTACTTGGCCGCCAGATTGTTGAGCACGAGCTTGGTGATCGCCTTCAGCGTGTCCTCCACGCCGATCCCGCTCGTCGCCACGGCCTCGTAGAAGGGGGCGTTGTGGCGGTTGATCTGGGTGTTCATCTCCTCCACCGACGCGAGGCTCGGCAGGTCGCGCTTGTTGAACTGCATCACGAGCGGCAGCTCCTCGAGGCGCAGGCCCATCTCACGCAGGTTGTCCTCGAGGTTCTTGTAGCTCTCAACGTTGGCCTCGAGCATCTTGGACTGCGAGTCGGCCACGAAAACGAGGCCGTCCGCGCCCTTGAGCACGAGCTTCCGCGTGGAGTTGTAGAAGACCTGCCCCGGGACGGTGTAGAGCTGGACCCGGGTCTTCATGCCGCGGATCTTCCCGAGCTCGAGCGGCAGGAAGTCGAAAAACAGCGTGCGATCGGTCTTGGTCGCCAGGGAGAGCATCTTCCCTTTCTTGATGTTGTCCGGAAGCGTGTCGTAGATGTACTGTAGATTAGTCGTCTTGCCGCAGAGCCCGGGACCGTAGTAGACGATCTTGGCCGTCAACTCGCGGGTGGTGTAATTGAACAGGACCATCCGGACTCCGCAGATTTCGCGAATATAACACCCACCCCGGAGGGTGTCAACGCGAAGGCCGCGAAGGCCCGCTGCGCCTGAAACTCAGCAGGACGGGCGAAGCGGCGAGGCCGAGGCGGGACCGGAGCCGTCCCTCCATGAACCGGCGGTAGGTGGCGTGGACCCTCCTCTCGTTGCTGGAGACCACGAAGCGCAGGGGCGTGGTCCCCGTCTGTGTCATGGAGTAGAAGCGGACCTCGCGCCCGCCCGCCGCGGGAGGCTGCCTCTCGCGGATGATCTCCCGCAGGGCCCGGTTCAGGTCGGCGGTGCTGAAGCGGCGCAACCCCTCCTCGCGCAGCGCCGCGACGGCGCCCAGCAGGTCCGCGACGCCCC
>JACQNT010000160.1 GCA_016202915.1 Acidobacteriota bacterium | reverse complement strand
CAGCCGGCGCCGCTCCGGTCCCTGCTCGTCGGCCTGGAGCGGGCGGTCGCGCCCCTGACGACCCACGTCATCGCCGTCTCCCGCGCCAACCTGGAGGAAGGAGCGGCGCTCGGGATCGTGCCGCGCGGGCGGGCCACCCTCATTCGCAGCGGCATCCGGATCGCCGAGTTCGAGGCGGCGGCGCACGATCCGGCGCTGCGCGACGGAGGAGGGCTGAGGCGGGAGCTGGGGCTGCCCAACGGGGCCCCGCTGGTCGGCATGGTGGCCTGCCTGAAGCCGCAGAAATCGCCCCTCGATTTCGTCGAGGTCGCGGCGCGGGTCGCCGCGGCGGTGCCGGGGGCCGCCTTCGTCCTGGCCGGGGACGGAGAGCTGCGCGGGCGGGTCCAGGAGCGCGCCGACGCCCTCGGGCTGCGGGGCCGGCTGCACCTGCTCGGGTGGAGGCGCGACATCCCCGGTGTCATGGCGGCCCTCGACGTGCTGGTCCTGACCTCCCTCTGGGAGGGGCTCCCCCGGGTGATCCCGGAAGCGATCGCGGCCGGCGTGCCGGTCGTCGCCACGGCGATCGACGGCACGACGGACGTCCTGAAGGACGGGGAGACGGGCCTGGTCCGGCCGCCGCGCGACGTGGAGGGGCTCGCGGCCGGCGTCGGCCGGCTGCTGCGCGATCGGCCATTCGCCCGGGCCCTCGCGGCGCGGGCCCGCGCGGTCCTGCCCGAGTTCGACATCGACGCCATGGTCCGGGCCCAGGAATCTCTCTACCATCAACTTTTGACAGGCCGACGCCGCGGGCTATATTGAGGGGAGGAAGGTCGCGATGACGCCGGTCCTTGAACTCGCGGGCATCTCCAAGAGCTACCGCACGCACCTGTCCTTCCGGAAGTACTGGATCCTGCGCGACCTGTCGCTCGCGGTCCGGGAGGGGGAGGTCTTCGGCTTCATCGGGACCAACGGCGCCGGGAAGACCACCACGATCAAGCTGGCGCTCGGCCTGATCTTCCCCGACGGCGGCTCGATCCGGCTGTTCGGGCAGGACGCCCGCCGGCCCGCGCTCCGGAGCCGCGTCGGCTTCCTGCCCGAGAACCCGTACCTCTACGATTACCTGACCGGCGCCGAGTTCCTCGATTTCCACGCCCGGCTGTTCGGGGTGGCGGCCGGCGAGAGGCGCCGGCGCGTCGCGGCGCTCCTGGAGCGCGTCGGGCTCCGGAACCGCGGCGACCGCCAGCTGCGGCACTACTCGAAGGGGATGCTGCAGCGCATCGGGCTGGCGCAGGCCCTGATCAACGACCCGGATCTCGTCATCCTCGACGAGCCGATGTCGGGCCTCGATCCGATCGGGCGGCGCGAGGTGCGCGACATCATCCTGGACCTGAAGGCGCGCGGCCGCACCGTCTTCTTCTCCACCCACATCCTCTCCGACACGGAGATGATCTGCGACCGTGTGGGGATGCTGGTGCGCGGCACTCTGAAGGCCGTCGGGACGATCGATGACCTGCTCTCCCGGGAGGTCCCGTTCTGGGAGGTGGCGCTCCGCGCGGCCGGCGACGGCGCCCTCCCCTGCGGGCGGGTGGTGTCGCGCCGCGAGGACCGGATCCTGGTCCGGGTCGAGTCGAGGCAGGACCTGCACCGCCTCCTGTCGATCCTGAACGGCCACGGGGCGACGCTGATCTCCGTGACGCCGGCGCGCCAGTCGCTCGAGGACCTGTTCCTGCGGGAATCGCGCGGCGCCTCGCCCCGGGCCGCGCAGGAGGGGGCGTGATCGGCAGGGTCGGGGCGATCGCGCTGAACACGTTCCGGGAGGCGATCCGCCAGCGCATCCTATATCTATTGTTGGCCTTCGCGGTGGCGATGATCTCCTTCGCCCAGATCCTGTCCCTGCTGACGGTCGGCAGCGAGGAGAAGATCATCAAGGACTTCGGGCTGGCGTCGATCGACGTCTTCGGGGTCCTGACCTCGGTCTTCGTCGGCGTGGGGCTGGTGAGCCGTGAGA
The DNA here is from genome assembly GCA_016202915.1 of Acidobacteriota bacterium. Classification (GTDB taxonomy): domain Bacteria; phylum Acidobacteriota; class Polarisedimenticolia; order Gp22-AA2; family Gp22-AA2; genus JACQNT01. Next base: position 5,237 of record JACQNT010000160.1, on the reverse strand, counting down.
TCGAGCGGCGCACCGTGTACACCCTGCTCGCCAAGCCGATCCACCGCTGGGAGTTCGTGCTGGGGAAATACGCGGGGCTGGCGTTCACGCTCCTGGTGAACAGCGCCGTGATGGCGCTGTGGTTCACTCTGGTCCTCGCCGTCAAGGGCATGTACGACGCGCGGCTGTGGGTGGCGGTGCTGCTGCTGTTCTTCCAGTTCCTGCTGATCACCGCCCTGGCCGTCCTCTTCTCGTGCCTGTCCAGCCCGATCCTGGCGAGCGTGATGACCCTGGCGCTGTATGTCGTCGGGCATCTGCTGTGGAGCCTGCGCCTGCTGGAGGACCGGGTGGGGTCGGAGGCGGGACGCTTCCTGTGCCGCGCCCTCTACTTGCTGCTGCCGAACCTGGGCAACTTCGATTTCAAGGGGGAGATCGTCCACGGCCTGGCGATCGACCCGGTGCGGGTCGCCGCCGCCGGGATCTACCTGGTGGCCTACGGGTCGGCCGTGCTGGCCGCCGCTTGCGCGGCCTTCCAGCGGAAGGAGCTGCAGTAGATGACGCTCCGTGGACCCCGCGGCGCCCTCCGCCGCGGCGCCGCGCTCCTCGCCGTAGGGTTCCTGCTCCTGGCCGTCCTCGTCCAGGGGTGGATCGAGGCGCGCGCCGCCGGGCGGCCCGCCGGCAGCCCGCTCCTGTACCTGCCCTCCGGCAGGTACCTCAGGGCCGTGTCGCTCGGCTTCGAGGAGCTGCTGGCGGATCTGATCTACCTATGGTCCATCCAGTACTACGGCAACTACGCCATCAAGGACCGCTACCTCTACCTCGAGCGGATCTACAGCCAGGTCATCACGGAGCTCGACCCGCGCTACCTCGACCCGTATCTCATCGGCGCGCTCATCATGACCGCCGAGGCGCGCGACCCGGAGATGGCCCTGCGCCTCCTGGACAAGGGGATCGCCCGCAACCCGGACGAGTGGATCCTGCCGTTCGAGGCCGGGTTCGTGTGCTACAACGACCTCTCTGACTACCCGCGCGCGGCGGCCTACTTCGACAGGGCGCTGCGCGTCCCGGGCGTCCATCCCCTGGTGCGCCGCCTGCGCGCCGAGATGCGCAACCGGGCCGGAGACAAGAGGACCTCGCTGCGGGAGTGGGCCGAGATTCACGCCACGGCCACCGACGACTACGTCCGCAACGTCGCCTGGAACCACGTGCACGACCTCAAGGTCGAGGTGGACCTCGCCGACCTCAGGAGCGCCGTGGGGCGGTTCCGCGACAAGGCGGGGAGGGCGCCGCGCCGGCTGGAGGAGCTGGCCTCGGCCGCGCTGCTCGCGCCGCTGCCGCGCGATCCGGAGGACCGCCCCTATCTCTACGATCCGGCCACCGGGAACGTGTCCTACCGGGGCGGCCTGATCCTGGCCCGCTGAGGAGCCGATGGCGCCTCTCCTGCCGTCACCCATCGCCTGGGCGCTGGTCGTCGGCGCGGGCGCCTGCGTCGGATCGTTCCTGAACGTCTGCATCCACAGGCTGCCGGCGCGCCGGTCGGTCGTCCGGCCGGGATCGGCCTGCCCGGCGTGCAGTGCGCCGATCCCCTGGCACGACAACGTCCCCGTGATCAGCTACCTGGCGCTGCGCGGCCGGTGCCGCCGCTGCGCCGCGCCGATCTCCTGGCGCTATCCCGCGGTCGAGGCGGGCGCCGCGCTGCTGTTCGCCGCGCTGTACGCCCTGCGCGGGCCGTCCCTGGAGTTCGTCCTGGAGGCCTTCCTCGGATCCGCGCTCCTGGCGCTCGTGGTGATCGACGCCCGTCACCAGATCCTGCCGGACGCGATCACGCTGCCCGGCATCGCCGTGGGGCTGCTCTCGGCGCCGCTGCGTTCCGGGCCGCCGCATCCCGGACGGGAGGCGCTCGTCGGAGCGGCGCTCGGATTCGCGATCCCCTGGCTCATCAACTTTCTCTACCGGCTCTGGCAGGCCTTGCGCGGCGTCCCGGCCGCGCTGCGCGAGGATGGGATCGGCCAGGGGGACTACAAGCTGCTGGCGATGATCGGCGCCTTTCTCGGCCTGCAGCGGCTGCTGCTCACCCTCTTCCTGGGGTCCGTGTCGGGCGCCGCCTTCGCCCTCTTCATGATGCGCTACCGGGGGTACGGCTGGAAATCGCGGCTGCCGCTCGGCGTCTTCCTCGGCGGCGCCGCGCTCCTCGCCGTCTTCGTCGGCGAATCCTGGGTCGGCTGGTACGTCGCCCTGGCGGACCTGGAGCCATGAAACGATCCCCGCTGCGGACCTACGAAGGGCAGATCAAGACCTTCCTGTTCCTTCTCGTCCTGTTCCTGGCGGCGGCGATCCTCCTCGACGTCCACCTGCTCGTGGTGGCCCGGGACGCCATCCAGGAGGAGGTGGGGGGACGGCTGGCGCTCCAGGCGGACCTGGTGCGCGCCGATCTGGAGCGCGACCAGATGCTGCGCGGCCTCCGTGGGGAGGCCGGGACGGTCCCCTACATCCCCCCGACGCTGCTCGATCGCCTGGCCCGGCTGAAGGGGATGATCGGCATCGAGATCCTCACGACCGACGGGCGGGTCCTGTCGTCCTCCAGGGCGGAACGGGTCGGGCGCACCGACGCCTTCCTGGCCGGGGGCGGGGAGGCGGACCGCCGGCGGTTGCAGGCGGGCGGGAGCCTCGTCGCTCCCCTCGACAGGGTGCCGCGATCGCGCTACGCGACGCTGGCCGCCTACCGGCCGATCCAGGATCGCAGCCGCGCCACCCTCGCCGTCCTGAAGGTGGAATCGGAGGTCCCCGTGCTGGCCGCCGCGCATTTCAATCTGACGCTGATCGCCGTAATCCAGGCCGCGGGCCTGGCGCTGCTGGTGGTCCTGGTCATCCTCTTCGCGCGCTGGCTCCTGCAGCCCTACCGGCGGCTCCTGCGCGCCGCCGGGCAGGCGCCCGGGCAGATGTCCGGTCTGGCGCCGGCGGGGCGGGCGGATGAACCCGACTACCTCGTCGCGGCGTTCCAGGGGGTGCTCGACAAGCTGCGGGCGCAAGAGGGGGAGCTGCAGCGTCTCCGTCAGGACCGGAACGGCGCCGGGCAGGGCGTCCCGCTCCCGGGGGACCACCTGGTCGGCGGGATGTCGAGCGCCGTCCTCGCATTCGACCGGGATGGAAGCCTCACCGTCCTCAACGCCGCGGCGGAGCGGATCCTGGGCCTGCAGCGCGGCGCCGCCATCGGGCGCAGGTACGGTGACCTCCTGGGCGGGACCGAGAGGCTCGTCGATCTGATCGGACGGAGCCTGAAGACAGGGGAGAGCTTCTCGCGCGAGGTGATCCCGCGGGCGGACGGCGGGGGGAAAACGACGCACCTGGGCGCCATGATCGCCCCGATCCGATCGCGACCGGACGGCGCCGGGAGCGCCGCCCCGGTCGAGGGGGTGCTCTGCCTCCTCACGGACCTGACCGAAATCAAGGTCCTGCGGGACAGGGTCGGCCTGAAGGAGAACCTCGCGTCCCTCGGCGAGATGTCGGCCGGGATCGCCCACGAGTTCCGCAACTCGCTGGCGACCCTCCAGGGGCTGGCCCGCCTGATCAGCAGGGGCACCGGCGTCGCCGGCCCCTCCGAGGCGACGCGCGAGAACGCCGAGGCGATCCTGCGGGAGGTGGGGGCGATCGGGAAGGTCGTGGACGACTTCCTGCGCTACGCCCGCCCGGTGAACCTGGACCTGTCCGAAATCGACCTGGCGCGCCTCGTCGAGGATCTGGCGCGGGACTTCCAGGACGACCCGAAGAGCGCCGGGATCGCGATCGCGATCGAGGGGACGTTCCCCCGCATCCTCGCCGATCCGATCCTGGTGCGGCAGGCCCTGCACAACCTCCTGCTCAACGCCGCCGAGTCGTTCCCCGCGGCCCGGGAGGGGCCCGCCGGCCCCGGCGGCTCGACGCCGGGGGCGTGCCGCATCATCCTGCGCGGCGAGCCCGATCACGGCGGGGCGAGGATCACCGTGGAAGACAACGGAGCCGGGATCCCGGAGGCGGACCTGCCGCGCCTCTTCACCCCCTTCTTCACGACCAAGGAGCGCGGCAGCGGCCTCGGGCTCGCCCTGGTGCAGAAGGCCGCCGTCCTGCATGACGGCCACGTCGAGGTGCGGAGCAGGACGGGGGCGGGGACCCGCTTCACGCTCGCGCTGCCGCCGCGGCCGGGGGCCTCCGAAACCCCGCCCTCCCTCTGAAGGCAGCCCCGCGGCGACCCGCAAGCGGGCCGCCCCGCTGTTACGTCTCGTAACACCCGCCGCCCCGATCCCGGTTTCGTAACCGCGCGCGCCGTCGCCGGGACGGGCGCAAACCGTGACGTTGCAAGGGTTCGGCGGGAGCCGGGCGGGCGCCCGGCTCATGGCACATCGCTTGCTCGATCAGACGGTCGTGAACAGCCGGACTTCGAGTGGAGACGAGGCCATGATCGAGAAACCGCGGCGGAGCGCCGGGGGCGGGGAAGCGCGGGGGTACTCCCTCCCGGAGCTCCTCATCGTCATCGCCCTGATCGGCATCTTCGTGGTGTTCGGCGGTCCCGCCCTGAGCGAGGCGTTCAGGTCCTACAAGGTGAGGAGCGCCGCCAACAACCTGACGACCGACATCCGGGCCCTGCGCTACATCGCGGTCGCCGAGCGCGCCACGCGCACCATGACGGTGAACAAGACGGACCACGCCACGGCCCCCAACCAGTACTCCTACGTGAACTCGCGCGGGCAGACGGTCACGGTCCGCCTGGAGCACGTGGACATCGAGACGGGAAGCGACGGCACGGTCTCCTTCAACAACAAGGGGGCGACCGGGACGGCGGGCAACCTCCAGGTCATCGTCAGCACTTGGATCGGCGGCACGCGCGGGGACCGCTACACGATCACGGTGAGACCGTCGGGAACGGTCGCCTCCGCCTACTCCACCTACACGCCATGAGAGGGGAACGCATGCACCGGATCGCCAGCAGGGAGATCGAAGTCGCCCCACCCCAGGGGCCGCACGCCGGCCGCGGGGTTGGGGGCGAGGGGTTCAGTCTCGTCGAAGTGATCCTGGCCATCGGCATCCTGGCGGGCGTCCTCATCTCCATCAGCTCGATGTTCATGCTTGGGGGGCGGCAGGTGAAGGTCGGCAAGACGATCACCGTGGCCACGGTGCTCTGCCACGACATCATGGAGACCTTCGACGCGCGGTCGTTCAACGCCCTGTACACGGATCTGGGCGCCGCTGCGGGCGACACCACGAAGACGGTGTTCAGCAACGTG
>JACQNT010000159.1 GCA_016202915.1 Acidobacteriota bacterium | reverse complement strand
CGCCAGGACGAGCGCCGCGCCTCCCGCTGGCAAGGTTCGCGACGCGGCGCGCGCGGGCGGGGTAATCGACCCTTCACTTTGCAGGCGGGACAGCATCGGAGGACCGCGCTCCGGAACCGGAGCGGGATGGTAACAGAGGCCTGAAAGGCTGTCAAAACAACGGTTTGACACGATCCGACGCCGATGCTATATAGGGTCGCCCCGAGGGGGAACGCGCGCGATGAAAATTCACGAATACCAGGCGAAGCAGATGCTGAAACGCTTCGGGATCGAGGTGCCGCGCGGCGAGGTGGCGTTCAGCCCGAAGGACGTCGGCCCGATCGCCGCGCGCCTGGGGGGACGCTGCGTCCTGAAGGCGCAGGTCCACGCCGGGGGCCGCGGCAAGGGGGGCGGGATCAGGACCGCGGCCGACGCGGAGGAGGCGGAGGCGGTCGCGCTCCGGATGTTCGGCATGAACCTGGTGACGCCCCAGACCGGCCCCGGCGGCAAGAAGGTCCGGCGCCTCCTGGTCGAGGAGCCGCTCGCGATCCGCCGCGAGATCTATCTCGGGATCACGCTGGACCGCGGGCCCTCGGTCCCCGTCGTGATGGCGTCCGCCGCGGGAGGCGTCGACATCGAGGAGACGGCGCGGCGCGATCCCGGCGCGATCCGGATCGAGCCGATCGACCCGCTGCTCGGGCTCCGGCCTTTCCAGGCGCGCCGCCTGGCCTTCGGCCTGGGGCTCAAAGGAGAGGAGGTCGCGCAGGCCACGCGCCTCATGCTCGCCCTGGCCAGGGCGTACGAGGAGACAGACTCCTCCCTCGCGGAGATCAATCCCCTGGTGGTCACGGAGCGCGGCGACCTCGTCGCCCTCGACGTCAAGATGAACTTCGATGACAGCGCCCTGTTCCGGCACCCGGAGATCCGCGACCTGCGGGATCCCGGGGAGGAAGATCCCCTCGAGGTGGAGGCCTCGGCGCACGGCCTGAACTACGTCAAGCTGCAGGGGAACGTCGGCTGCATGGTGAACGGGGCCGGCCTGGCCATGGCCACGATGGACATCATCAAGCTGGTCGGCGGGGAGCCGGCGAACTTCCTGGACGTCGGGGGCGGCGCCACCGCCGATCAGGTCGCCGCGGCGTTCCGCATCCTCCAGAGCGACTCGAGCGTGCGGGCGGTGCTGATCAACATCTTCGGCGGCATCCTGCGCGTCGACGTGCTGGCGCGCGGCCTGGTGGAGGCGGCGCGGCGATCGGCGGTGAAGGTGCCGGTCGTCGCCCGGCTGGAGGGGACCAACGTCGAGGAGGGGCGGTGCCTCCTGCGCGAGGCGGGGTTGGACTGGACCCTCGCGGACGGGATGCTGGACGCGGCCCGCCGGGCCGTGGCGCTGGCGGCGGGGCGGGCCGAGCGATGAGCATCCTGGTCGATCAGGACAGCCGCGTGGTGGTCCAGGGGATCACCGGCAGGGAGGGGAGCTTCCACGCCCGCCAGTGCCGCGAATACGGGACCCGGATCGTGGCGGGAGTCACCCCCGGCCGCGGCGGGACGGAGCACGAGGGAGTGCCGGTCTTCGACACGATGCGGGAGGCGGTCGAGCGCCAGGGGGCGGACGTGTCGCTCATCTTCGTGCCGCCGGCCTCCGCGGCTGACGCCATCCTCGAGGCCGCCTCCGCGGGGATCCGGCTGGCCGTCTGCATCACGGAGGGGATCCCGGCCTCCGACATGATGCGGGTGAAGGCGTACCTGAACGGCAGAGAGATGCGGCTCGTCGGCCCCAACTGCCCGGGGATCATCTCGCCCGGCAAGTGCAAGGTCGGGATCATGCCCGGCTACATCCACCGGCCGGGGCCGGTCGGCCTGGTGTCACGCAGCGGGACCCTCACCTACGAGGCGGTGGCGCAGCTGTCGCAGCGCGGCATCGGCCAGAGCACCTGCATCGGGATCGGGGGCGATCCGATCATCGGCACCTCCTTCCTCGACGCGCTGCGGCTGTTCGGCGGCGATCCGGACACCGCCGCCATCGTGATGATCGGTGAGATCGGCGGGGGCGCGGAGGAAGAGGCGGCGCGCTACGCCGCGCGCGAGCTGGACAGGCCGGTGGTCGCCTTCGTGGCGGGGCAGACCGCGCCGCCGGGGCGGCGCATGGGGCACGCGGGGGCGATCATCGCCGGCGGGCACGGGACGGCCGCCGAGAAGATGGCGGTGCTCCAGGAGTGCGGGGTGCGGGTCCTGAAGAGCCCGGCCGAGATCGGCGAGGTCGTCGAGCAGGTCCTCGGCGCGGCGTCCCGCGGCCGCGCGCGGGGGAGAGGATGATCGAACGGACGCTCGCCATCGTGAAGCCCGACGGAGTCGACAGGGGACTCGTCGGGACGGTGATCGCCCGGTTCGAGGCCGCCGGGCTCAGGGTGGTCGCCCTGAAGATGGTCCGGCTCGACGCGCCGGCGGCGGGAGGGTTCTACGACGTGCACCGCGCGCGCCCCTTCTTCCCGTCGCTCGTATCCTTCATGACCTCCGGCGCGATCGTCCCGATGGTGCTGGAGGGGGAGGACGCCATCGCCCGGGTGCGCGGCCTGATGGGGGCGACCGATCCCGCGAAGGCCGACGCCGGGACGATCCGGCGGGACTTCGCCTCCTCGATCGAGAGGAACGTGGTGCACGGATCCGACAGCGCCGCCACCGCCGATTTCGAGATCGCCTGCTTTTTCAGCGCCCTCGAGATCCGCACCCGCTGAGGCGCGATGAGGGACCTCCTCCGGCTGCTCGGCTACGTCCGGCCCTACACGGGACGCCTCCTGACGGCGGTCCTGTGCTCCGTCCTGATCTCCCTGACCTACCTCGGGCTGCTCGGCATGATCCAGCCGATCTTCGACCAGGTCTTCCCGAGGGAGACCGTGGGCCCGGCGGCCACCGCGGGGAAGCTCCAGATGCTCGACCAGGCGCGCCGCCTGATCGGGGCCGGCGGGCAGGCCTGGGCGCCGCTGGCGTCGTTCGCGGCCAGGGTGCGGGAGGGATCGGCGGGCACCGCGATCCTGGTCGCCGCCCTCATCGTCGTGCTGTTCCTTTTCAAGGGCCTGTTCACCTACCTCGGGTCGTACCTGACGCGCTGGGTCGGGCTGCAGGCGGTGCGGGACCTGCGCGCCGATCTCTACGCCCGCATCCAGAAGCAGTCGCTCGCCTTCTTCAGCGACTACCCGACGGGTCAGCTCGTGGCGCGCGTCATCGGGGACGTCGGGCGGATTCAGCGGATGGTCTCCGGAGATCTGGCCGAGATCTTCCGCCTCGCGGCGATCCTGGCGGGGCAGGCCGCCTGGCTCTTCTACCTGAACTGGCGGCTGGCGGGCTTCTGCCTGGTCCTGACGCCGCTCATCGTGTACCCGGTCGCCCGCTTCGGGAGCCGGCTCAAGGCGACGACCTTCAGGAGCCTGGAGAGGCAGGGGGACGCGGTCAACATCATGAAGGAGGGGGTCGTCGGCACGCGCATCGTGCAGGCCTTCGGGATGGAGGGCTTCGAGATCGGCCGCTTCAACGACGCCCTGGACCGGATGCAGCGCGCCGAGAGGAAGATGGCGCGGGTGGTCTCGCTCACCGCCCCGGTGCTGGAGGTGGTCGGGGCGATCGGCGCGGCGGCCCTGATCGGCTACGCCGGCCGGCGGATCGCCGCCGGCAAGCTCTCCCCGGGAGAGTTCGCCACCTTCGTCGCGGTCCTGTTCATGATCTACGCGTCCTTCAAGAACCTGGTGCGGATCAACAACGAAGCGCAGCAGTCGCTCGCGGCCGCGCGCCGGGTGTTCGAGATCATGGATCTGCAGAACCGCGTCGCCGAGAAGCCCGCCGCGCGCGATCTCCCGCCGTTCCGGGACCGGATCGAGTTCCGCGGCGTGACGTTCGCCTACGGCCGGGCGCCGGTCCTCCGAGGCGTCGACCTCGTCATCCCCGCCGGGCAGGTCGCGGCGCTGGTGGGGAGCAGCGGCGCCGGAAAGTCCACCCTGGTGAACCTCCTCCCGCGCTTCTACGACGTGACGACCGGGGCGGTGCTGATCGACGGCTGCGACGTCCGCGACGCGACGCTCGCCTCCCTGCGGCGGCAGATCGGCCTCGTGACCCAGGAGGTCGTCCTGTTCGACGACACGGTGCGCAACAACATCGCCTACGGCCGCGCCGACATCCCGCTCGAGAACGTCGTAGCCGCCGCCCGGGCGGCGCACGCCCACGAGTTCATCCAGGCGCTGCCGCAGGGGTACGACACGCCCCTGGGGGAGGCCGGGCACAGGCTCTCGCTGGGCCAGCGCCAGAGGATCTCGATCGCCCGCGCCATCCTGAAGGACTCGCCGATCCTGATTCTGGACGAGGCGACCTCCTCCCTCGACATGCAGTCGGAGGCGGAAGTGCAGGACGCCCTCAGGAACCTCATGGCCGGGCGCACCGTGCTGGTCATCGCGCACCGCCTGTCGACGGTCCGGCGGGCCGACGTCATCGTCGTCCTGGAGGCGGGCCGCATGGTGGAGCGCGGCACGCATCCGGAGCTCCTGGCGCGGCGGGGCCTCTACGCCCGCCTGCATGCCCTTCAGTTCCGCGACGAGGCGGCGCCGGAGGCCTCCGTCCTTTGAGGCTCTCCACGTCCCGGCCGCCGAGCGGTCCGAGGAGCGTAGCCGAGCGTGCCCTATTCGATCCGGATCTTCCGCAGCAACCGCGGCTGCCTGCTCCTTGTCCTGCCGCTGGCTCTCCTCCTGTTCACGCCCAACCTCGGGGG
>JACQNT010000156.1 GCA_016202915.1 Acidobacteriota bacterium | reverse complement strand
GGTACACGACCAGGAGGACGGCCGCCGCGACGAGAGCGAACGCGATCGGCACGCCCGGCCTGCCGGGCACCATGGCCCGCAGCAGCGTGAACGCGACCAGGAGAACGACGAAGCCCGCCAGCAGCTGCATCGAGACGATCAGGTCCAGTCCATCAGGATCAGGAAAGCGACCCAGCCGACGTGCGCCAGGGCAAGGGGCAGGAGCACCTTCCAGCCCAGGTTCATCAGCTGGTCGTACCGGAAGCGCGGGATGGTCCAGCGCACCCAGACGTAGACGAACAGGAAGAAGCCGACCTTGAGCCCGAACGCCAGCGCCTGCGCGATCGCCGCGGCCCCCTCGGGCAGACCCAGGAGGCGGAGTCCCGGCACGTGGTAGCCGCCGAGGTACAGGGTGACCCCCAGGGCCGACGCCGTGACCATGTTGGCGTACTCCGCCATGTAGAACATCGAGAAGCGCATCCCGGAGTACTCGGTGTGGTAGCCGGCGACCAGCTCGGTCTCCGCCTCCGGAAGGTCGAACGGCAGCCGGTTGGTCTCGGCGAAGGCGGCCGTCAGGAAGATCAGAAAGCCGGGGAGCTGCCACAGGACGTTCCAGCCGTGCTCCATCTGGTGCGTCACCACGTCGGTCAGCCGGAGCGACCCGCTCACCATCAGGACGCCGACGATGGCGATTCCCATCGCCAGCTCGTAGGAGATCATTTGCGACGAGGAGCGGACGCCGCCCATGAGGGAGTACTTGTTGTTCGAGGCCCAGCCGGCCAGGGCGACCCCGTAGACGCCCATCGAGGCGAAGGCCAGGATGATCAGGACGCCGTTGTCCACGTCGGCGATCTGCATCCGGATGTTGTAGCCGAAGGCGCGCAGGGTCGGGCCGAACGGCACGACGGCGAAGGTCACGAGCGCCGGGACGAAGATGAGGGCCGGCGCCAGGAGGTACACCGGCCGGTAGACGCCCACCGGGGTGACGTCCTCCTTGAAGACGAACTTGATCCCGTCGGCCAGCGGCTGCAGCAGGCCGAACGGGCCGACACGGTTGGGGCCGCGCCGATCCTGGATCCAGGCCGACACGCGGCGCTCCACCCAGGTCAGGTAGGCGACGACGGTCAGAAGGACGAAAAAGAACAGGGCGATCTTGACCGCCGCCTCGATCAGGACGCGCCCCAGGTGCGGCTCCACGTCACGCCCCCTTCACGAGAGCGCCCAGGCTCCCCAGGACGCGGTAGGAAAGACCGGCGATGGGCGGCAGGACTGCCGCCGCCTCGTCGAAGACGCCGGAGGCGGTGGCGTACTCTCCCCCCAGCCCGAAGCGGCGCCCGAGGTCGCGCAGGACGCGCCAGACCGGCTCCGCCTCGCCCCGCGGCCTCACGGCGGCGCGGGCGCGCTGCGCCCGCCCCTCGAAGTTCACCAGGGTCCCGTCGAACTCCCCGTAGCCGCAGGCCGGCAGCGCCACGTGGGCGAGATCGACCGTCGGGCTCTTCCACCAGTCGATGACGACGAGGGCCTGGAGCCGGTCCAGAGCTTCGGCCGCGACGATCCCGGCCTCCATGATGTCTTCGCCGACCACCACGAGTCCCCTGACCCGGCCGGAGGCGGCATCCTGGAGGATCTCCCTGACGCGCCTGACGTCGGGGGCGCCCAGGCCGATCAGGGCCGCCCCGCGCGCGTTGGGGGTCCTGTCCCTGCGGATCAGGAGGTCATCGTCCTCGCCGGATTCGTGCGGCGGCACCGCCAGGCGCGGGATGCCGATCGCCTCGCCGAGGACTTTCTTCGCCATGTACAGGTCCTCCACCGACAGCCGGGCCGAGACGATCCCCGCCAGGGCGTTCCTGCCCGATCCGTCCGCCACTTCCCGCAGGAGGTCGGCCGCCCGATCGAGCGCCTCCTCCCAGGCGGCCGGCTGGAGCGGGCCCGTGGCGCAGGCGGCGCGCAGGAGCGGGCCCTCGAAGCGCGGTCGGTCGTCAAGCGCCGCGTGGCTCATCCGGCCCTCGTCGCACATCCAGTAGCGGTTCACGTCCATGTTGACGCGCGGCGTCATGCGGTGGATCCGGTTGCGGTACTCCGCCAGATCCACGTTGCAGCCGCGCGCGCAGCCGGCGCACACCGACGGCACGTTCCTCAGGAACCAGACGCGCGCCTTGAAGCGGAACGGCTTCCAGGTCAGCGCCCCCACGGGGCAGATGTCCACGGTATTGCCGGAGTACAGGTTGTCCAGCGGCCTCCCCGGGAAGGTGCCGACGATCGTGTGGTCGCCCCTCTCGAGGAGCGTCAGTTCGCCCGTCCGGCTGATCTCGTCGCAGAAGCGGATGCAGCGGGTGCACTTGATGCAGCGCTCGGCGTCAAACATCACGTTCCTGCCGATGGCGTAGCGCTTCGGGAAATGCACCTTCTCCTCATCGAACCGGCTGTACCCCTTGCCGTAGTCGGCCTCGTACTGCTGCAGGCGGCACTCCCCCGCCTGGTCGCAGATCGGGCAGTCGAGCGGGTGATTGATCAGGAGGAACTCCTGGATCCCCGTGCGCGTGGCGCGCACCCTCTCCGTCCGGGTCCGGACGATCATCCCCTGCGCGGCAGAGGTGGCGCAGCCGATCTGGAGCTTCGGCATCTTCTCGATCTCCACCAGGCACATCCGGCAGTTGCCGGCGACGCTCAGGCCGGGGTGGTAGCAGTAGTGCGGGATGATCAGGCCGACCTGCGCCGCCGCCTCCAGGACGGTCGTCCCTTTCTTCACGACTGCCGGGCGGCCGTCGATTAGGAGGGCCACCTCGTCGGGGCCGGCCGGGGGTAGATCGGCGGCCGGGGGCGCCGCCTCCGGCTCGGACGGCGCCCGGTCCGGGCGGAGGCCCGGGGGGGCCGGCGCGGGGCCGGTCGGCGGGATCGGGACGGGATGGAACGGCTCGGGCATGGCGTCCCTCAGCTCGCCGCCATCCGGGCGAGGGGGCAGGCGCGGCGGGCCACGTGGTCATCGAACTCCTCCCGGAACTCCTCCACGTACGACTGGACCGGCCAGGCGATCGCCTCCCCGAAGGGGCAGATCGTGTTCCCCTCCACCTTGCGGGCCACGTCCAGCAGGAGATCGACGTCCCCCGGCCTCCCTTCCCCGTGCTCCAGGCGCCGGAGCACCTTGACGAACCAGCCGGTCCCCTCGCGGCACGGGGTGCACTGGCCGCACGACTCGTGGGCGTAGAAGCGGGCGATGTTGAGGAGGGCGTCCACGATGCAGGTGCTGCTGTCCATGACGAACCCGCCGGCCGACCCGAGCATCGTCCCGGCCGCGGCCAGGGAGTCGAAGTCCATCAGCACGTCGCACTTCGATGCCGGCAGGATCTTCATCGACGATCCCCCGGGCACCACCGCCTTGAGCGGCCGGTCGGGATGCATCATCCCAAGGGCGTACTCGTGGATCAGCTCCATCAGCGGCACTCCGAGCGCCGCCTCGTAGACCCCGGGGCGCTTCACGTGCCCGGAGAGGCAGAACAGCTTCGGCCCGGTGTTCTTGGGCGGGCGGCCGATCCCGGCGTACCAGGCGGCGCCGCGCTCGGCGATCAGGGTGACGTTGGCCAGCGTCTCGACGTTGTTGATGATCGTCGGGCAGCCATACAGGCCGACGACCGCCGGGAACGGCGGCTTGAGGCGCGGCAGCCCGCGCTTCCCCTCGAGCGACTCCAGAAGCGCCGTCTCCTCGCCGCAGATGTAGGCCCCCGCGCCGCGGTAGATGATGACTTCTAGATTAAAGCCGCTTCCCAGGATGTTCTTCCCGAGAAAGCCCCCCGAGCGCGCCTCCTCCAGGGCCCGGCTGAAGATGCGGGCCCCCTCGTGGAACTCCCCTCGGATGTAAAAGAACGCCGTGCCCGAGCGGATGGCGTAGGCCGAGAGGACGATCCCCTCCAGGACCAGGTGGGGGTCCTTCTCGATCAAAAGACGGTCTTTAAAGGTGCCGGGCTCGCTCTCGTCCGCGTTGACGCAGAGGTAGCGCGGCCTGTCGGTCGCCTTCGGCAGGAAGCCCCACTTGGCCCCCGTCGGGAACCCGGCGCCGCCGCGGCCCCTCAGGCCGGAGGCTTTCACCTCCTCGACGAACGCCTCGGGGGCGAACTCCTTGAGGACGCGCCGCAGTCCCTGGTAGCCGCCCGAGGCCAGGTAGGACCCGATCGTCTCCGAGCCGGGCTTCGCGATGTTGCGCAGCAGGATCGGTTCGAAGGCCATGCGCGCGATCTACCTCAGCCGTTCCAGGATCTCGTCCAGCCTCTGCGGATCGAGGCGCCCGAACTCCTGGTCGTTGATCTGGAGCATGGGGGCGGTGTCGCACGCCCCGAGGCACTCGACAGCGACAAGCGAGAAACGACCGTCGGCGGTGGTCTCGCCCCTCCTGATCCCCAGGCGCTCCTCCAGGTGCTTCATGATCCGCCTCGTCCCCCGCAGAGCGCAGGGGAGCGTCTGGCAGACCTGGATGTGGTGCCGGCCGACCGGCGACCGGTGGAACATGGTGTAGAACGACACCACTCCGGCGACGAACGCGGCAGAGACGCCGATCTTCGCCGCCGCATACTCCATCGACTCCTCGGAGACGTACCCCTGCTCCTCCTGGATCAGGTGGAGGGCGGGCAGGAGGGCCGACTCCCGCAATGGGAAGCGCCTGAGGAGCTCGTCGATGCGGCGATCGGTCTCCGGCCGAACCGGGATCGTCACCGGTCCACCTCTCCCATCACCGGATCGAGGCTGGCGATGACGGCGATGAGATCGGACACCAAGCCCCCCACGGCCATCTTCTCGATCGCCTGCAGGTTGATGAACGACGGGGAGCGGATGTGCAGGCGGTAGGGGGACTTCTCCCCCTCGCTCCGGATGTAGAAGCCGAGCTCCCCCTTGGGCGCCTCGATGGCGTGGTAGATCTCCCCCCGCGGCGCGGGGAACCCCTGCGTGACGATCATGAACTGCTCGATCAGGGCCTCCATGCTCGTGAGGACGCGCTCCTTCTTCGGCAGGACCACCTTGGGATCGTCGATGCAGATCGGGCCGTCGGGGAGGGCCTTGAGGGCCTGCTCGAGGATGCGCGTGCTTTGGCGCATCTCCTCCAGGCGCACCAGGTACCGGTCGTAGGCGTCCCCCTCGCTCCCGATCGGCACCTCGAAGTCGTAGTTCTCGTAGCCGCTGTACGGCTCCGCCTTGCGCAGGTCGTAGGCCACCCCGGACCCTCTCAGGTTCGGCCCCGTGAGGCTCAGATCGACGGCGTCGCGCGCGCTGATCCGGCCGATCCCCTGGGTGCGCTTCATCCAGATACGGTTGCCGGTCAGGAGGGAGTCGATCTCGTCCAGGAACTTCGGGAAGCCGGCGACGAACGCTGCCACCTGGCCGGCCCAGCCCTCCGGCAGGTCCCGCGCCAGGCCGCCCACGCGCGTGTAGGAGGTCGTCATCCGCGAGCCGGTGAGCGACTCGATGATGTTGTACAGCGTCTCGCGCTCCCGGAAGGTGTGGAAGAAGACGGTCGCCGCCCCCAGGTCGAAGGCGCCGGTCCCGAGCCACAGGAGATGGGCCGAGATGCGGGCGATCTCGCAGCACAGCACGCGGATGACCTGCGCCCGGGGAGGCACGGTCACGCCGATCAGCTTCTCGACCGCCAGGACGTAGGCCACGTTGTTGGAGAGCGGGGCCAGGTAGTCGAGCCGGTCGGTGTACGGGATGAACTGGTGGTAGGTCATGCCCTCGGCGATCTTCTCCATCCCGCGGTGCAGGTAGCCGACGTGCGGCTGCACCGCCGTGACCACCTCCCCGTCCAGCGTCAGCACCAGCCGGAGCACCCCGTGCGTCGAGGGGTGCGAAGGCCCCATGTTGACGACCATCTTCTCGCCGTGCAGCGCGTCCTCCCCCTCCCGGGGCAGGGGCGTCATCGACGGCGGCCGGGACTGCTCCGGGCTCATCGGCCCTCCTGCCGGGTCCGGGCCCCGGGTTTCATATGCTCTCCATGTCTCGAAACCCCGGAGAGGCGGGCCGGCCGGGCGCGTCGAGTGATGTCGGCCCCCCTTCGACGTCGAAGTCCTTCCGCAGCGGATGGTCCGGGTAGTCCTCGGGCATGATGATGCGCCTTAAATCTGGGTGGCCCTGGAACCGGACCCCGACCAGGTCGAACGCCTCCCGTTCGGGCCAGTTGGCGCCCGCCCAGACGGGCGTGACGCTCGGGACCGTCGCGTCCCGACCCGCCCGCACCTTCAGGCGGAGACGGTGGTTCCGGCGCAGCGACTTGAGGTGGTACAGGACCTCGTAGTCGTAGTCGCGCTCCAGGAAGTGGACGCCCGTGACGACAGAGAGCAGGTCGAAATCGGCCTCCGGATCCTCTTTCAGGAAGAGGCAGATCTCGACGAGGCGGTCGCCCGGGACCAGGACGGTCAGCTCGCCGCGGAACTCGGAGGCCTCCAGCACGGCCCCCGGAAAGCGCTCCTTCAGGCGATCGACGACGACCGCCGGAGGGGACGGATCGATGTAGGGCCCTGCGACCATGCGCTGCCGCTCCGACCTCCGGGCGGATCTCCGCGACCCGCCCTCTCAGTCCCAGTCCAGGGCGCCGCGGCGCCAGCAGTAGACGAACCCGATGAGGAGCACGCCGATGAACAAGGACATCTTCTGGATACCCGGGAGCCCCAGGTCGCGGAACACGGTCGCCCACGGGTAGAGGAAGGCCGCCTCGATGTCGAATAGGATGAACAGCATGGCCACCATGTAGAAGCGGATGGCGTAACGCTTGCCGGCCGGCTCGAAGGGGTCCACGCCGCACTCGTAGACGCTCAGGTCCGTGCGGCTGCGCCCCGGACGCCCGAGGAGCGAGGAGAGCGCCAGGAGCGCGAAGGCGAGTCCCGCGGCCGCCAGGAGCTGCAGCCCGATCGGCAGGTAATCGATCATCACGGCGGGTGGTTCTCCCGGAGGCGCGCCGCGGCTCCGGCTACCTCGTGATATTTTTCACAAACTCGCCCGCGCCCCGATTTCTGCGGGTACGAACGGAGGCAGACATGTTAGCACCCGCCTTCGCGGAGTGTCAACGCGAGGAGCGGAACCTCGTCTTCATGAGGGTGACGGCGGACCCGCGGGAACGGCGCCACGCCGGCCTCGCGTCCGCGAGGACACGAACGCCAGCCCGTAGATTAGGGCCAGGATCGCCCAGATCATGCGCATGCCGCCCACCATCGAGAGATACTCGACCAGGCCGCCCATCATCGCGCCGACCAGATTGATCCCGAGCGCGTAGCCCGTGCGTTCCTGCTTCTCGAAGAGATGGCTGAAGCACTATGCCGACTTCGCTGCTCCAACCCTGGCCGGTGGCGGGGAACGTGATCCAGCACGCGGCATAATCAGAGCGCTTCCAGGAAGGCGAGCAGGGGGTCGGGTGCACGATAGCGGCCTCTCGGTGTGGTCAGGGGCGCGGTGCGCTCCAGGGCACGCTCCTTCATCGAGAGATCGGCGTGGAGGTAGATCTCGGTGGTCTCGGCTGATTCGTGACCGAGCCAGAGCGCGATGACAGATCTATCCACTCCCGCCTGAAGGAGACGCATGGCGCTGGTGTGCCGGAGCACGTGGGGTGAGATGCGTTTCGCGGACAGAGAGGCGCAACAACGTTGAGCCAGGGCCACGTACTTGTGAAGCAGCCGCTCCACGGCGTCGCGGCTGAGCCGGCTGCCGTGCCGCGAGGGGAAGAGCGGATCGGAGGGCCCGGCGTTGCGCTCGCGGAGCCACTCCCAAAGGACGCCGAGCGTCTGGGCAGTCAGCGGCGTGCAGTGTTCTTTGCGTCCCTTACCGTAGCAGCGGACGTGGGCGCCGGAGCCGAGCTGCACGTCCTGAACGCTGAGTCGCGTCAGCTCCGAGACCCGAAGACCGGTCTGCACGGCTAGAAGCAGCAACGCGTGGTCGCGGCGGGCGATCCAGCTGCGACGGCCGGGAGCCGTCAGCAGAGCTTCCGTTTCGGCCGGCGTGAGGAACGTCACCAGAGCGCGGTCGCAGCGCCTGTGGGGGATGGCCAGCACGCGCTGAATGAGGGCGCTGTGCTCCGGTGCTTGCAGGGCGGCGTAGCGGAAGAAGGAGTGGATGGCGGCGAGCCGCACGTTGCGAGTGCGGACGCTATTGTGGCGCCGCTTCTCCAGGTCCTCGAGGAAGGTGCCGATCAGCGGCGCGTCGAGGTTCTCGAGATCAAGTTCGGAGGGGGGCTTGCCGAGCTGCCGGTGGAGGAAGCCCAGCAGCAACCGGAACGTGTCGCGGTAGGAGGCGACGGTGTGTGGGCTGGCCTGACGCTGATGCATCAGCCGATCGATGAAGAAGGCCTCAAGCGGGCGAGCCAGCGAGATCATGGCCGTGGCTCCGAGGCCCTCTCCAGGCGCCGGGCTGCCAGCGAGAGCAGTTCGGGAG
>JACQNT010000158.1 GCA_016202915.1 Acidobacteriota bacterium | reverse complement strand
GGTGAAGATCGGGCCGGAGGGCGAGGTGCTCGTCCGCGGGCCGAACGTGACCCCCGGCTACCTCGGATCGGGCGGCGGAGCGACGGAAGACGGGTGGTTCCGGACCGGGGATATCGGGGAGATCGACGAGCGTGGGCGCCTGCGGATCCGCGGGCGCCTCAAGGACGTCATCGTCACGCCGGAAGGGGAGAACGTGCCCCCGGTCGATGTGGAGGCGGCGTTCGCCGGGATCCCCGGCGTGCGCGAGGCGTGCGTCCTCGGCCTGCCGTTCGCGGGCGGGGAGTCGGTCCACGCGGCGCTTCTTCTGGACGAGGGGGCCGATCCGATGGAGGCGGTCAGCCGGGCCAACGAGAAGCTCCTGCCGAAGCAGCGCGTGCGCGGCCACACCGTGTGGCCCGCAGGTGATTTCCCGCGCACGCCGACGGGGAAGGTCCGGAAGGGGCTGCTGCGCGACGGGATCCTCGCCCTGCAGGGAGGACTGCAGGGAGAGGCGGCGCCGGAGGGGGTCCGGGTTTCCACCTCCTCAAGAAGTGTCCGGAGGCTGGTGGCCGAAGTGGCGCGTATCAGGCCGGAAAGCCTCAAGGAGACGACGCGTCTCGTGGAGGGGCTGGGGCTCGGCAGCCTCGATCTGGTCGAGCTGACCGTCGCGATGGAGGAGGAGTTCGGAGTCAGTCTCCCTGAGGACCGGCTGGCCGGGGCCACCGTGGGGGACCTGGAGCGGCTCGCCCACGCGGGCGTGTCAGGGACGGCGGACGCGCAGGCGGCGGGCTGGAGGGCACCCGGGCCGCGGCCAGCCACGGCGCCCGCCGCGGCGGGGGCCGAGGAGGGGATCGGCGCGCGCGGGTCGCTGCGCATGCCGCGCTGGGCGCTCCGGGCGCCGGTGCATCTCCTGCGGCGCGTCCTGGAGGAGGCGGTCTACGTCCCCTTCGTCAGGTTCTACGCGCGCCCGGAGGTCCTGGGCCTCGAACGCCTGGCAGGAGCGGAGCCTCCCTTCCTGCTCGTGGCCAACCACAGGAGCTACCTGGACAGCGGCCTCTTCAAGACGATGCTCCCGGGGCGGCTGCGTGGACGGATCGCCCCCGCGATGACGACCCGCTACCACCGCGTCTTCTTCGGAGAGACGGAAGGCGGCCCGGTCCGGTACGCGAAAGAATGGTTCCAGGTGCGTCTCGTGGAGTTCCTGTTCAACGCCTGGCCCCTGCCCGAGACGGCCGGGCTCCGCGCCAGCCTGTTTTACGCGGGGGAGTTGGCGGACGCCGGCTTCTCCCTTCTCATCTTCCCCGAAGGACGGCACGTCCCGGGCGACGTGATGGACCCTTTCCGGAAGGGGATCGGGATCTTCGCGCGCGAACTCCGCCTTCCCGTCGTCCCGGCCTACGTGGAGGGGACGGCCCGGGTGCTTCCCGACGGCGCCTCCTGGCCCCGCATCGGCCGGACGCGGCTGGTATTCGGCCCGCCGCTCCGCATCGACGAGAGCGCCGAAGCCGGCGAGGCGACGCGCCTCATCGAGGCCGCCGTGCGCGCGCTCCAGGAGAGCGGCTCACCTCAGAAGACCGGCTCCTCGGCCGGCCTGCCGTCCTCCCCCGGAGGCGGCGGGGGCGGCACGTAGCCGGTCGGGGGCCCCTTGGCGGTGATCTCCTTCTTCTTCACGGTGAGGTAGTAGACGGGGCGTTTCCCCCGCCCGCCCTTCGGGACGCGCTCCGTCAGGAAGACGTACTGGGTGGCGTCCGACCAGATGGTGTCGTACTGGTCGTGGAGCCGGTCGCCGTAGGCGTTGATATCCGCCTTGCGGCGCCTCACGTCGGGCTCGCCGAGGGTCCTCGCGAAGCGGCCGATGTAGTCCTCGGGGGCGGCGTCGCTTGGGCCGAAGTGGACATCGATGCGGGAGAGCCTAGCGGCGGGGTTGTTCTCGGGAAAGGTCAGCTCGACCGCGTAATCGGCCGTGCGTTCGTAGATCCAGACCCGCCGGTTCCTGCCGGCCGCGGTCAGCGCCGGCCGGATCGTGTGGGCCCGTGCCGCCTCCCCCAGCGACATCCCGAGCCAGAGGCCGTCGAAGATCGGCGTGGCGAACCTCTTTGGCGGGCGAGGAGGGGCCACGGCATCGCCTCTCCGGCCGCAGGCGGCGCCGGCGGCCGCGAACGCGGCGCACCCCAGGAGCGCCAGGAACGCATTCCAGCGCACGCCTCAGAGGCCCAGGGCGGAGGCGATCGCCTCGCCGAAGCGGGTCGCCGAGGTCGGGCCGTCGGCGGTGATGATCTGGCCGTCCTTCTCCACCGGCTTCGCCGTGTAGTTGGCCCCGCCCGAGACGAGCGCCTTCGACTGGCTCGGCCAGACGGTGGCGTTCTTTCCCTTGAGCACCCCGGCGTTCGCCAGGATCGTCGGCGAGACGCAGATGGCGCCGAGGGGCTTGCCGCTCGCGGCCGTCGCGACCGCCAGGGCGTGCGCCCCCTTGTCGCCGTAGAGGGCTTCGGCGCCGTACCCTCCGACGAACACCACGGCGTCGAAATCGGCCGCCCGGACCTTGTCGAGGGTCGTCTCCGGGGTCACCACGGCGCCGAGCATCCCCCGGGCGGGGCGGGTGGATGTCGAGGCCACCGTCACCTCGCATCCCCTCGATTCCAGGATGCGCCGCGGCTCCTGGTACTCCTCGTCCCGGAAGTTCTCCGGGGCGATCACCATCAGGACCTTCTTCTTGCCTTTCATGACGCACCTCCGGCATCGGATGGTACCACCGCCGGCAGCACGGAGGGATTCCTAAGAGGGGGGGATGCCTCCGGGTCGCCAGGGTTGCGGCCCCAGTGGCGCGGGCATAAATTGTGACGTCAGGAGGATGTGTGCCGTGGCGGCCCAGGGCGATCCGCTGGACAGGAGGTTCAAGCCGCGCATCCCGCGCCGGCTGCCGGTCCGTTTCGGGACGGACGCCAGGATGTGCGGTGGAACGGTGGTGGACATCTCGGAAGGTGGGCTCAGAGTCGAGAGCCCCGAGGCGTTCCCCGTCAACTCCGTCATCCTGGTCTTCGTGCAGTTCCCTCGCCACGCGGTCCGGCTGAAGGCTCGCGTCGCCTGGGCGAAGAGCGGGGAGGGGAGCGCCGGCGCCATGGGGCTCTCCTTCACACAGCCCGAGCCGACCCTGGCGAGGGCCTACAACGAGTGGCGGGAAGAGGTGAAGCTGGCGGCGGCGCACCAGGCGCCGGAGGAACCCGCCGCCGGAGCGGCCGCGGCGACCCCACCGTCCGCCGATCACCCGCCCGCCCCCGCCCCGGAGAAGGCCCAGCCTCGGGCGGCCGAGCCGCGGGGGCCGGTCCGGCGGCGCCTGGAGAGCCGCCGGGGCCAGACCTACGATGTCCTCCTGGAACGCCAGGCCGGCGGCTGGCGGCTGACCGTCGTGCAGCTTCCCCGGCAGATCGGGGTGGGCGCCCCGGACTTCGAGGGCACCTTTCCCGCCTACGCCGCCGCCGAGAAGGCCCTGCGCGAGTTCGTCAAGGCCCACTGACCCCGAGACACTCTCATCTTTCTGGTGGCGGCCGCGCCGCCTCGCGGGGGACGGCGTCGCCGCGCCGGGATGGGCAGAAACCGCCCACCGGCGCGCCGCGCCTCGGCCCTCCCGCGCCCGGCCGCGTGAACTGCGCGCGGCCACGGGCGCGGTCCGGGACGCCCCCGCGAGGCGGTGCGGTGGCGGGGCGCCCCCCCCCCCCGGGGGCGGCCCCGCCCCCCCC
>JACQNT010000153.1 GCA_016202915.1 Acidobacteriota bacterium | reverse complement strand
GGGTCCGCGTCGCTGCGCGACGCTCCCCTCGCCTCGCGCCGCCCGCCGCGCCGCACCCCGCGCGTCGAGTCCCTGGCGCTCGTTCTCGCACGGTCCGTCGGGCGCAGGGCACGGCGCCTCCCTCTGCGGCTCTTTCAGCACGTTCAGCCCAGCACCAGCGCCGGGCGGGGAAACGGTCGACGGTGGAAAGAGGCCAGTCGCCGCCGTGCGGTTCACCCCCGGAGGCGTTGAATGGGATCAGAAAGGTTCGAACCACGGCGGGAAGGCGCCTTCCGTGCCCGTGCCCCCGGATCGCCGTGGCGGTGTGGCGCAGAAGGGATCCGGGGGCACCAGCGGGCATCCGCGCGGATGGCCGGCGATATTCCGCGGCCTACCGCGACCAGTGCCCGGCGACGTAGAAGCGGACGCCGTCCTCGTAGACGTAGTGCCCCGGCACCCAGACCGGCGCGGGCAGGATCACCGCCGGGGATCCGCAGTAGAACGGCGCCGGGGCGTAGAGGTCCGCGTAGCCGTACCCCGGGAATCCGAACCCCACGAAGAAGCTCGACCGGACCCGGTGGCCGTGATGGAAAACGGCGGCCGGAACTCCGACGAAATGGCGGTGATGGTGGTGGCGAACGTGGTGGTTGTAGCGGTGGTGGTGTCCTCGAGAACGGTCACTGTGTCCGGCCATCACCGGGGTGGCCAGCGTCAGCCCTATCGCCAGGACCCCCAGGATCGCCAATAATCTCTTCATCTGGACCTCCTTGGCGGCTGCCCCTGCCACGGAGATGCCGGCTTGCAGATTCGGCGGCACCCGCCAATCCAGGTTTATGCAAAGCGACTGCCACCTGGCGCCGGGAGGTCCCCCTGTGGAGGAGAGATGGTGCGAACGGGACCGGTCCCACGCTCCCCGCGCGATGCCGCCTATCCGAGCCTCGCGGCGGTGGAGCGGGCGGTCGTGGACTGCGTGCGCTGCCCTCGGCTGGTGGCGCACTGCCGGAGCGTCGCCCGGGGGAAGAAGCGCGAGTTCCGTGACCAGGAGTACTGGGGCCGGCCCGTGCCGGGGTTCGGGCACAACCGCGCGCGCTTGCTGGTCGTCGGGCTCGCCCCGGCCGCCCACGGCGGCAACCGGACCGGCCGGATGTTCACGGGCGATTCCAGCGGCGACTGGCTGTATGAGGCGCTCCACAGGTTCGGGTTCGCCAGTCGGCCGGCCTCCGTGGCCCGGGACGACGGCCAGCGCCTCCTGGACTGCTACATCAGCGCCGCGGCCCGCTGCGCGCCCCCGGGCAACCGGCCGACGCGGGAGGAGCTCGCCAGCTGCCGTCCCTACCTGGAGGCGGAGATCCGGCTGCTGAGGCGCGTGCGCGTGGTCGTGGCGCTCGGGCGGGTCGCCTACGAAGGCTGGCTGAAGGCGGCCGGCTGGTGGTCCGCCCTGCCGGCGCGGGATCGGCCTCCCTTCCGGCACGGCGTGGAGGCGCGGCTGCCGGACGGCACCATCCTCCTCTGTTCATTCCATCCCAGCCGCCGGAACACCAACACCGGCACCCTCACCCGCCCGATGTGGCACGCGGTGTTCCGGCGGGCGCGGGCGATCCTGGAGAGCGGCCGGGCCGCGCCTCGCGACCGCCTGAGGCGTGGCTCTCGGGATCCAGCGGCGAGCCGGAGGACGGGCCGGCGGTCTCCTCCGACCCCTCGTCGTCCTCCGCCGGGACCGGGCGGACGCCGGCGCGCGGCAGGCGCCGCAGATAGCGCTGAAGGGTAAGGAGACCCCGTCCACCGCCTTGAGCTTGCCGTACGCATAGCGAACGTCCCGGATCTCCAGCACGGCCCCCGCCTGGGTCATCACGGTCCTCCCGCTGCCGGAAGGTAACGAATCGGAAGGATGGAAGGTTCCACTATCCTCTGAGGTGCTCCTCGAGCGCGGCGGACCATGCGGACCGCGCCCGCGCGACGTCCAGGTCCACCACGCGCGTCCCGCCCACGCTCACCGTCAGCCGGATACCGCCCACCCGGCCCAGGAGCCGGACGGGCACGCCCGCCGATCCCCCGGCGTGCTCGAGGCGGGCGCGGCTCTCGGGAGGGGCCGAGACGATGACGCGGGACGGCGCCTCCCCGAACAGCAGCGCATCGAGGCGTCCCTTCCCCTCGAGGCGCGTCTCGGCGCCGACGGCCCCGCCGGGGCCGCTGATGCAGCACTCCAGGAGGGCGAACGCCAGCCCGCCTTCGGAGCAGTCGTGGGCCGAGGCGATGAGGCCGGCGTCGCGGGCGCCGCGCAGCGCCTCGTGCAGCGCCATCTCGCGCGCCAGTTCGACCGCCGCCGGGCGGCCCGCCTCCCGGCCGTGGACGAGAGCCAGGTATTCGCTTCCCGCCAGGCTCGCCTCGGCGTCTCCCAGAAGGAAGATCAGGTCACCCTCGCGCCTGAACCACTGGGTCAGCGCCCCCCGCACGTCCTCCAGCAGCCCGACCACGGCGATCGTCGGCGTCGGGTGGATGCTCTTCCCCTCCGTCTCGTTGTAGAACGACACGTTGCCGCCGACGATCGGCGCCGCCAGGGCGCGGCAGGCCTCCGCGATCCCCTTGATCGACTCCTCGAACTGCCACATCACCTCGGGCTTCTCCGGGTTGCCGAAATTCAGGCAGTCGGTCGTGCCGATCGGCACTCCTCCCGCGCAGGCGATGTTCCGGGCGGCCTCCGCGACGGCCAGGCGCGCACCCTCGGCGGGATCGAGGTGGCAGTACCGGGAGTTGCAGTCCACCGCCAGCGCCAGGGCCCGCTCGGTTCCCTTCAGGCGGATGACCGCGGCGTCCGACCCGGGCCGGACGACGGTGTTGGTCCGGACCATGTGGTCGTAGGTCTGGTAGATCGCCTGGCGGCTGCACAGGTTCGGCGCGGCCAGGAGCCGGATGAGGGCCTCGTTGCCGTCCGCGAGGTCGGGAACTTCCTGGAGGCGGAGGGCCTGGACCGTCTCCTGCCAGGCGGGGCGGGCCGACGGACGGCGGTAGCGCGGCGCCCCGTCCACCAGCGCCTCGGCCGGCATGTCGGCGACGATCCTCCCCTTCGAAATCACCTTGACGCGGCCGGTGTCCGTCACCCGGCCGATCACGGACGCCTCAAGGTCCCACTTCTCGAAGATGTCGCGGACGCGGCGCTCGGTCGCGGGCGTGGCCACGAGGAGCATCCTCTCCTGCGACTCGGAGAGCATGATGTCGTAGGGGGTCATCCCTTCCTCGCGCAAGGGCACGTTGTCGAGATCGATCTCCATGCCCGCGCCGGCGCGCGCCGCCATCTCCACCGTCGAGCAGGTGAGCCCGGCCGCCCCCATGTCCTGGATGCCGACGACCTGCCCGGGCTGCTTCATCGCCTCCAGGCAGGCCTCGAGTAGCAGCTTCTCGGTGAACGGGTCGCCGACCTGCACCGTGGGACGCTTCGACTCGGAGGCGGCGTCGAACTCGGAGGAGGCCAGACGGCTCGCCCCGTGGATGCCGTCGCGCCCCGTCCGCGAGCCGACGTAGATCACCGGGTTCGCAAGCCCCGCGGCGACCCCCCGGTGGATCTTGTCGCGTCTGGCGATCCCGACGCTGAAGACGTTCACCAGGATGTTGCCGTTGTAGGAGGGATGGAACGCCACCTCGCCGCCCACCGTCGGCACGCCGATGCTGTTGCCGTAGCCGGCGATCCCGGCTACCACGCCGCCGACCAGGTAGCGCGTCCGCGGATGGTCGAGCGCCCCGAACCGCAGCGAGTCGAGGGAGGCGATCGGCCGGGCCCCCATGGTGAAGATGTCGCGCAGGATCCCGCCGACCCCCGTCGCCGCCCCCTGGTACGGCTCGACGTAGGAGGGGTGGTTGTGGCTCTCCATCTTGAAGACCGCGGCGATGCCCGACCCGATGTCCACGATGCCGGCGTTCTCCCCCGGCCCCTGGACGATGCGCGGGCCCTCCGTGGGCAGGTTCTTCAGATGGACGCGGCTGCTCTTGTAGGAGCAGTGCTCGGACCACATGACCGAGAAGATGCCGAGCTCGGTGTAGGTCGGCGTCCGGCCGAGCGCGGCGACCGCCCGCTCGTACTCCTCACCGGTCAGGCCGTGCTGCAGCGCCAGCTCGCGGCCGACGTCAGGCTCGCGGCTCACCGCCGCCCTCCCGTCATCCCTTCCGGCTCCCGAACAGCCGCGCGTCGCGCTCGGCGCGCGTTCTCTTCTCGACCTTCTCGATGCAGCAGTTCTTGAACTTGCTGCCGCTGCCGCACGGGCATTCGTCGTTGCGGCCGACGCCGGCGTAATCGACGCGCGGCCGGCCCGCGAAGAGCTTCCTCAGCTTGTTCAGCACCGTCCCTCCCTGGGGTTGACCGCTCTCTTCCCGGCCTCAGATACGCAGCCGGCGCGCCGGCTGCCAGCCGTGGAGGATCGACTCGAAGATCCGCCGTCCGTCGGCGCTGCCGAGGACCTCCTCGGCGCAGCGGTCGGGGTGGGGCATCATCCCCATGATGTTGCCGCGCTCGTTGCACACGCCGGCGATGGAGCGCAGCGAACCGTTGGGGTTCGACTCGGCGGTCACCTGGCCCGCGGCGTCGCAGTAGCGAAATACAACTTGACGCCTCTCCTCCAGCTCCTTCAGCATCTCCTCCGGCGCGTAGTAGCACCCCTCGCCGTGCCCGATCGGGATCTTGAGGACCGCCCCCTGCTTGAGGCGCGCCGTGAACGGCGTGTCCTGCCGCTCCGACCTCAGGTAGACGTCGCGGCAGACGTACTGCAGCCCGGCGTTGCGCACCAGGGCCCCCGGCAGGAGGCCCGCCTCGGCGAGCACCTGGAAGCCGTTGCAGATCCCGAAGACCAGGCCGCCGCGCGCCGCGAACCCCTCCACCGCCTTCATGATCGGCGAGAAGCGCGCCATGGCGCCGCAGCGCAGGTAGTCGCCGTGCGCGAAGCCGCCCGGGAGCACGACGCAGTCGATCCCCGCGAACGAGGCGTCCTTGTGCCAGAGGAAGGCGGCCTCCTGGCCGAGGACGTGCTTGGCTACGTGGTAGACGTCGTGGTCGCAGTTGGAGCCGGGGAAGACGACGATCCCGAACTTCACGCTCTCCCCTCACTCCTCATGGATCTCGAAGCGGTAGTCCTCGATCACGGGGTTCGCCAGGAGCTTCTCGCACATCGCCTTGAGGCGCTGCTCCGCCTCCCGGCGCGGCAGGCCGCCGAGGGTCACCTCCATGCACTTGCCGACGCGGACGTCGGTCACCTCGCGATACCCGAGCTGGTGGAGCGAGGTGCAGACGGCTTTCCCCTGGGGATCGAGGACCCCTCTCTTGAGGGTCACGTAGACTCGCGCCTTCAAGAATCGGCCTCCGGCGAGGAATACGGGCGTAAGGATAGCACGGGACGCGTCACGACCGGCCGAAGGTCCGGCGGAACAGGGCGTCCACGTGGCGCAGGTGGTGGCGGACGTCGAAGCACCGATCGATCTCCTCCGGCGCCAGGTGGCGGGAGACGTTCGGGTCCTTCATGAGGAGCCGCCTGAAGTCCTCCCCCCCGGAGCCCGCCCGCATCGCCGCCCCCTGGACCCAGCCGTAGGCCTCGTCGCGCAGGACCCCCTTCTTCGCCAGCTCGAGCAGCACCGTGCCGGAGAAGATCAAACCTCCAGTGGACTCCAGGTTGCGGCGCATCGCCTCGGGGTGCACCACCATCCCGGCGACGATCCGGGTGAAGCGGCCGACCATGTAGTCGAGGAGGATGCAGGCGTCCGGCAGGATGATCCGCTCGGCGGAGGAGTGGGAGATGTCCCGCTCGTGCCAGAGGGGGATGTTCTCCAATCCAACTTGAAGATAGGCGCGCAGCAGCCGCGCCAGGCCGCTCATCTGCTCGCAGCCGACCGGGTTCTTCTTGTGCGGCATGGCGGAGGAGCCCTTCTGGCCGGCCCCGAACGGCTCCTCCACCTCCCCCACCTCCGTGCGCTGCAGGTGCCGGATCTCGGTGGCGAAGCGCTCGATGGAGGTGCCGGCGATCGCCAGGGCGGCGAGGTACTCGGCGTGCCGGTCGCGCTGCACCACCTGCGAGGCGATCGGCACGGGGTCGAGCCCGAGCGACCCGAGGGCGGCGGCCTCGACGTCGGGATCGAGGTGCGCGAAGGTCCCGACGGCGCCCGACAGCTTCCCGACCGCCACGCGCCGCTTCGCACCGCTCAGGCGGTCGATGTTGCGCCGCGTCTCCGCGTGCCAGAGGGCCAGGACCAGTCCAAACGTAGTAGGCTCGGCGTGGATGCCGTGGGTCCGGCCGACCATGACCGTGTCCTTGTGCTCGAACGCCCGCTTCTCGATCGCGGCGGCGAGCCCCTCCAGCCCCTTGATTAGTAGATCAGCCGCCTCCACCATCTGCAGCGCTTGCGCCGTGTCCACGATGTCGTTGCTCGTCAGCCCCAGATGGATGTAGCGCGCGTCGGGGCCGACGTTCTCGGCGACGTTGGTGAGGAAGGCGATGACGTCGTGCTGGACGGTCGCCTCGATGTCGCGCACGCGCGCCACGTCGAAGCGCGCCTTCGCCCGGATGGTGGCCGCCGCCTGCCTCGGGATCTGCCCCCGCGACGCCAGGGCGTCGCAGACCGCGAGCTCGACGTCCAGCCAGCGCTGCAGTTTCCGCTCGTCCTCCCAGACGCGGCCCATCTCGGGACGGGAGTAGCGCGGGATCATCCGGCCGTCTCCCGGCGGAACGCGAGGATGGTCATCTCACACCTCGAACCAGGGCGAGGGGGCCGACTGGCCCGCCGGATGGATCGCGGGAGCCCGGCGTCCCGCGGCCTCGAAGCCGAGGCGCGCCGCCCGCACGGCGAGGTCGGGACGGTTGTTCGTCCGGCTCAGGTGGGCCAGGACGACGAGGCGCGTCGCGTCCGTCGCCACCTCGCGCGCCAGATCGGCCGCCGTCTCGTTGTCGAGGTGGCCGAAACGCCCCAGGACCCTCTGCTTGACGACCTCCGGGTAGGGGCCGGCGCGCAGCATCTCGACGTCGTGGTTCGCCTCCAGGACCAAAAGGTCGCACCCCCTGAGCCCCTCCCGCACGGCGCCGCCGCAGTGCCCCAGGTCGGTGGCGTACCCGACGCGGGCCCCGTCGCACTCCAGGGCGAAGCCGACCGTGTGCATGGCATCGTGCGGGACCGGGAAGGCAGTGATCGACATCCCGCCGATTTCAAACGGCACGTCCGCCTGGACCCGGACGTGCGCGCGCGCCCGCTCGCCGTCCCACCCGGCGGCGCGGAAGGTCTCGGACGTGCAGTAGATGGGGACACGGTGCCTGCCGGAAAAGAGTTCCGCGCCCCGGATGTGGTCGGCGTGCTCGTGGGTGATCAGGACCGCGTCCAGGCGATGCGGCTCGATCCCGACGGCCGACAGGCGCGCCGACAGCTCGCGGCTGGAGAACCCGGCGTCCAGGAGGATCCGGGCGCCCCCGCCCTCGATGCAGGTCGCGTTCCCCCCGCTGCCGCTGCCCAGCACCACCAGCCGGATCGCCATCCGCCTCCGGGGCGGGAGAAGGCCCGCCTGGCCCCACCGAGGGACGCTCATTGTACAGGATTCCCCCGCCTCCGGAATCCCGGCGGAGGCGGCGATTCCACATTGCTGGAAGACGGCCCTCGACGTACCTTTCCCGTCAATGAAGCGCTGGACCGCGTTCGCTCTTCCGGTCCTGCTGTCCAATCCGGCAACCGGCCTCGCACAGGATGCCCCGGACGGCGTGACCCTGAACGTGGACCTGGGCCCGGCGCCCGGCGAGGTCGCCCTGGCCTGGACCGGCGGCCGGCCTCCTTTCGGCGTCTTCCGCTCAGTCGATCCGTCCCTCGTGATCGATCCCGCGAACCTGCTGGGAGAGACCGCCGGCAACGCCTGGATCGACCTCCCTCCCGAGGGGACGATCTTCTTCTACAAGATCACCACGTCCTGCGCCTACGGCCGCGCGGCGGGTGGCGAAGCCTGCTTCTTCCCCGATACCTGCGCCGACCCGTTCGTCGTCACCGGCCCCGACTTCGGCCCCGCCGCCTTCTCCGACGACATGATGAACTACTCGGCGGACGTGGAGGGGACCTGCGGCGCCGCCGGGGACGACGTCATCCACCGCGTGGACATCCCGCCGGCCGGGGCGTTCACGGCATTCGCCACGATCGTCATGGACACGGCCGGATCGGCCATCGACACGGCTGTCCACCTGACCACCGTCTGCGGCAACGCCGCCGCCGAGCCGCAGTACGCCTCCGACGTCTGCGGCGCCTCCAGCGGCAGCGGCAACACCTGCGCCAACACGGCAGGCGGCACCGAGGTGCTGCGCGCCTGCGGCATGCCCACGGGGTCCTACTTCGCGACGCTGGACAGCACCGCTTCCACCGGCGCCTTCGCGCTGACGCTCGCGGTTGCCGCGGTCGACCTCGACACCTGTCCTCAGGCGGGGAACGTCTCGAACCCCCCAGTCAGCGTGTCCGCCACGACCACGGGGAAGATGCACAACTTCGTCTACGACCAGACCAGCTCGACCCTCTCATCCTGCTCCGCCAACCTCCGGAACGCCTGCGGCGTCCCGAACGGAGACCCGACGGGAGACCCGACCGGCGTCTGCGGATCGGACGGCGGCGCAGTCGCGGAGGACATCGTCTTTTATTTCAGGGCCGCCCGGACCGGCTTTCTCACCATCGACACCCAGGGCTCGAGCTTCGACACGATCCTCTCCCTCAAGAGCGGCTGCAACCCGAGCTGCGCGGCCCCCTCCGACTGCCTCAGGTGCAACGACGATCACAATTTCGGCGCCGAGATCTCCTGGAGCAGGATCTACCGCTTCCCGGTGACCGCGGGCGCCCTCTACCGCATCGTCGTGGACGGCTTCCAGGGAGCGGACGGTCTGGTGCAGCTCAACGTCTTCTTCTCGACCAGCTGACGTCACTTGACAGCCCTGGCACGACGGGAGTAACCGTCCGCTCTTCCCATGTTTACGTGCGGCACCCTCCCGTGCGATGGTTCTCGTGCCCGAGTCCGGGTACGCAGGGAGGAGCCGATGTCGAGGAAGATCGATGTCGCGGAGGTTCCGGGCCGATCGTATTGGTGCGAGACCGAGGCGCGGGTCATGGTCAAGGCCTGGCAGAGCTGTGGCTGCTCGCTGTGATGGTTCGCGCGGCGCCACGGAGTGGATCCGAGGCGGCTGTCACGGTGGGCGTCGCGGCTTGAGGG
>JACQNT010000155.1 GCA_016202915.1 Acidobacteriota bacterium | reverse complement strand
GCGCCTCGTCGTAGGCGCGGTTGAACTCCGGCGTCTGGCCGGCCGCCAGCGTGGCATAGGTCACTTTCGGCTGGACCCCTGGGCTGTCCGCCATCGTGGATCACCTCCCGTCGAATGGCCCAATTCTAGCGCATCACGCGCCCGGCGTCAGCGGAGCAGGCCGGCGAAGGCGTCGATGACGATCGGAGCGACACGCGGGCCGGCCGAGTTGATCTCGCCGTACTGCGCCCGGTCGCGGCCGTAGGCGAACGGCGGTTTCTCGTCCCACTGCGACATCGGGATGATGTACCCGAGCTCGTCGTTGCACAGGCCGAGAACGAATTTGTGCGGGGCGGTCATGAGCGACTCGAGCGGCCGTTCGGCGGCCGCGCCGGGGAAATCGGCCCCGGGATCCTGCGGATCCTGGATGCCGCCGATGACCAGCTCGGGATAGATCTCCCCCGGGACGCAGGCGAACTGCGCCAGAGGCGGGCTGATCCCCAGGCCACCGGCGCCGCCGGCCCCGCCCGGCCCGTGCGGATCCGGACCGCGGATCGTGACGACCGCCACCTCGCTCGTCAGTGTGCCGTCATCCGCCAGGGCGCGCGGCCGGATCCGCCCCTCCGCCAGGCCGCGCACGAACCTCGGGTTCTCGAGCGGCACGCGGATCTGCCGCGAATGAACGGCGATCGCGCCCCGGCCGACCGACTCCGGCGCGCGCCCGGCGTCCGTCGCGGACCCGGGAGCCTCTCCCCCTGCCCGCCAGGCGGCGATGGCGGCCCGCGCGGTCTCCCGCCCCAGGGCCTCCGCGTCGCGGAAGCTGCGCTCGGGGAACGGCTCGCCGGTCCGCGGGTCGGCGACGGCGACCCTCAGTGGAGTCAGGAGGCCGCCGATGGCGCCGCTCAGGAAGATCCCCAGGCCGCCGAACGCCTCCTCCAGGGCGAGCCTCGCGGCCCAGGGGTAGTCGGACGAGACGAGCGTGTTGTGGCGACCAAGCGATTCGGGGTGGCTCGGGAAGACCAGGAGGGTTGCGATCGTCTCCCGGCCGTCGGCCGATTCGACCTTCATCAGGAGGGCGCGGTCGTCCACGACGTGCGGCAGCCGCGTGTCGCGGACGAGCCCCGGGAGACGGGCCGAGGCGAACGACAGGCGCGCCGGCCGACGCCGCCTCCAGGCATCGGCCACGGCGTCGGCGGATGCCGACCTGACCCGATCGACGTAGCCGGAATCGAGGGGCCGCCCCGCGGGGGTCCAGAGGCCGATCACATCCGGCCCCGCGTGCGTGTGCGTGCTGGCGACCAGGATCTGGCCGGCGCGCGCCTCCGGGTAGCGGGCACGGATCTCCTCCCGGACCCGGACGACATCGTCATGGAAGAAGCCGATCAGGTCGAGCGCCACGATTGCCACCAACTCCTTTCCCGCCTGGAGCACCAGGGCGCGGGCGTAGAGGTCGTCGTGGACGCCCGTCGCGTCCCTCCCCTCGTCGAACCCGGCGATCCGCGGCGGCGGGACCCCGCCCTCCACCACCGGGGTGATGACACGCGAGGCGGCGCCGGCCAGAAACGGGTGGGTCGCAGGGCAGCCGCGCAGCGGCGCCGCCTCCATCCCGGTCGCGAGGAGGAGGACCGGGAGGGCGAGGCCGGAGAGCCCGGGGATGAACCGGCGCAGAGGGGAGAGTCCTGTGGAGGGGGTCGAGGACATGACCGATTGATTCAGAGGGACTCGAGCGCGGCCCGCGCCGCCTCCTTGAGGATCGGGTCGGTCTCCCTCGTCATGTAGTCCTCGACGACGGCCCGAGCAGCGGATCCGGCGATCATCACGATCCCCCGGAGCGCCGCGCCGCGGACCCGCGGCGCGGGATCGGCGAGGGCGCCCCGGAGCGGCGGGATCCCTTCGCTCAGACCGAGATCCCCCAGGGCGCGCGCCGCCTCGATCCGCACCTCCTCCGCCCCGGCGCGCAGCAGCCCCGCGAGCGGCCCGACCGCCCGATCGTCCCCGATCCTGCCGAGTACCCGGGCCGCGTTGAGGAGTCCCGGGCCGGTCGTCCCACCTCCGGCGCCGTCCGCTCTCCCGCCGGCTCCGGCGGCCACCTCGGAGACGAGGTCCGGGATCGCTTTCGGGCCGAACTGCAGGAGCGCCTCCGCGGCCGCGATGGGGACGGGCTCCTCCGGGTCGGACAGATGCTCGACCAGGCGCGGGATGGCCGCCTCCTCGCCGAGTCGCCCCAGCGCTCCGACCGCCAGTCGGCGCACCTCCCCCTCACCGTCCTCGAGCAGCAGGAGGAGCGCCCGGGCGGCCTTCGGATCGTCCACGAAGCCGAGCTCGTACGCGGCGTCAGCCCGAAGGGAGGCATCGTCGTGCCGCGCGTCGCGCAGCAGGGCCCTCAGGCCCGCAGCCGAGGCGACGTAGCCTCGCACCGCTTTGACCACGACATCCGGGCTCGCGACCTCCACGCGGATCCGGCGTCGCTTCCCTTCTCTTGACTTCGGGTCGATGTCGTAGGCGAGGTAGTACTGGCTGAGGAACTCCTCCCCGAGCCGCGCGAACAGGCGTTCGAGATCACCGCCCGTGTACAGGAGCCGGCCCCCGGTCTCCTCCACGAACCCTTCGAAGGGGATCCAGGAGGCGGCGGTCATCCCGGGACGGATGCCGTACACGACGGTCTGTGACCGGAAGCAGAGGCGCAGGAGGTCCTGCAGGTAGAGCGACTGCAGCACGTGACCCTCCCGATCGACGTAATTGTCGAGGCCGTCGGTGACCACCAGGATCACCTTGCGGCCCGGCCGTGCGCGCAGGTCCTTGAGAGTCTCCTCGATGGCGCGGAACAGGGCCGTGCCGCCGCGCGCCCGGCCGACGCTCCGGAGGGTCCTCTCGGGATCGTCGGGGTCGCCGGTGAAGGTCTGCAGGACGGTCAACTGTTCGTTGAACTTCGCCACCATGATCTCGTCCCCGGGCCTGAGGCCGGTGAGGAGCGCCCGCGCCGCCTCCCGCACCTTCTTCACCTGGCTCCCCATGCTCTGGGAGAGGTCGAGCAGGACCGCCACGGAGAGGGGGCGGTCTCTTCGGTCGCCCTCGACGCCGAAGTCCTGGATCGCCATCTCGACGCCGTCCTCCAGGACGCGGAAATCGTTATGCGACAGCCCGCGCACCGGCTGCCCCCGCGGATCGGTCACCGTCACCGTCAGACCGACCCTCTGGTAGGGACGGTCCACGACCCGCACGTACTCGTGCAGTGTCCCGGGCGAGGCGCAGGGCGCATCCCGGGCAGATCGGGCGACGCACAGGATCGCCAGGGAGGCGAAGAAGGTGAGACGGCAGGTCAGCGAGTTCATGGTCGAGGCTGAACGGGTCGGCCGAAAGCGACTATAGGGCGGACACCCGATGAACTAGAAAAGATGCAGATCTGGCCCCCCGAGGAGGGGTTTCGACGGGACGGAGACGGGTGGAGGGAGGCCGCGTAGGTCGCGGACCAAGGTCCGCCCCCTCAGATATCCAAGGGATTGGACGTCTCCACGGTGAGCCGACGACATCCGAGTCCCGGTACGATTGCGCCCTTGGTCAAGGAATGCGCAAAATCTGCGCCTCCCTGCCACGGACTTCGCCAGTTCCGGACCTTTCGGCCTCCTCGCCCGACCTCCCCGGGTGTCCGCTTGGCCAACCGACCTTCCATGAACAGCGCGAATTCAGAGGACGTTGGACCCTTGAGTAGTGCGCCTTTTCGGACGGAAGGCGCACGGGAACTACTCCCCAGGCCGGGCCACGTCGGAGTTTCCAGTGCAATGCG
>JACQNT010000154.1 GCA_016202915.1 Acidobacteriota bacterium | reverse complement strand
GTCCCAGCGCATGCCGTCGATCGAGATCAGGACGACGGCGTCGGCCGTGGCCGGCCCGGCCGCCGCTGCGGGCGGCGGCGCCGCGAGCCCGATCGAGGCCGCGCCGAGGAGGATGGCGATGCGAAGGCTGGACCGCTCCCCGCGCCGCCGGGGGGCATCAGACAAGGTAGGCGATCGCGAAGCCGATCTGCGCGAACATCATCATCAGGTACATGTGCGTCCAGGAGGGATGGTTCTCCGACCGCGCCAGGGAGGCGGGGTCGATCAGGATGAGGCGGGCGGTCCAGGCGCCCCAGCCGGCGAGCGCCAGGCCGAGGATCGCCAGCGCCGCCTGGTTCCCCGTCAGGAGCACCCCGCCGCCAAGCGGATCGGGCAGGAAAGCGCCCAGCGGGATGAGGACCCACGGTAGGACGAAGAACGGGGCGATGATCCGCGCCGCCTTCTCCACCCCGTGCCGGATCGGCAGCGTCCGGCAGCCCTGCGCCGCGTCCCCTTCCATGTCGGAGAAGTCCTTGCTGGAGGTCGCGCCGAGCAGGAACAGCAGGAAGATCGCCCCGATGTACCACGGCTCCAGGTGCAGGACGCTGCCCGCCATCGACCAGCCGGCCACCTTGAGCAGGCACCCCCTCGGAAC
The DNA here is from genome assembly GCA_016202915.1 of Acidobacteriota bacterium. Taxonomy (GTDB): domain Bacteria; phylum Acidobacteriota; class Polarisedimenticolia; order Gp22-AA2; family Gp22-AA2; genus JACQNT01. Next base: position 3,187 of record JACQNT010000154.1, on the reverse strand, counting down.
GGCGATCGTCAGGTTCGCCCAGAGCCCGAAGCGCTTCGTCCGGCCCCAGGCGGGGTCCGAGTAGACCAAGGTCAGGAGCATGCCGGCGAGGAAGATGAAGAAGCACTGGTGCGCCGGGAGGGGCGCGGTCGCCCGCGCGCGCAGCGACGCGTAGGGGCCGACGACGATGAGCCATGTCGGCAGGATCGCCAGCCCGTACAGGAGGGCCGCGAACAGGCGCCCCGCGCCGATCGAGATCGCCCCGGAGGCGAGGGGCCTCTGCGGTTTGTTGCGGCGGTCGATCTCCAGGTCGTGGTACTGGTTAATCACGTTGCTGGCCGCATTGAGGAGGGCGGCGCAGCACGATCCGAGCAGGACGGAGACCAGGACCGGCACGGTGAAGCGGCGCTCCGGATCCGGATGATGGGCCGAGCCGAGGGCCGTGAGGGCCCCGGAGACCACCCCGAAGGTCGGGGGGAGAAGAGTGAAGGGGCGCGTGAAGGCGAAGTAGAGCCGCGCCCGGGCGGCGAAGCCCCGCACCACGCGCACCGCTTCCTCGACCACGGCGCTCCTCTCCGATCGCTCTAGGCTGCCGCCGACGCGAGGGCGGCGAGACCGATCCCGGCGAGAGACCCCACCAGGGTGTTGAAGAAGTTCACCGCCTCGTTGTCCATCAGGCCCCTGGCCTCCAGAGTCGCGCCGAGGAGCGAATCGGCCGTCGATCCGACGAAGGCGGCGACCAGGACGACTCCCGTCAGGTCCGGATCGAAGACCCCCGTGAACGCGGCCACCCCGGCCACCGCCAGGGCGGCCAGGGCGCCGGCCAGCGTCCCCAGCCAGGAGATGGCGCCGTCGGTGCCGGCCGGGACCGGCCGCAGCGTCGTGATCAGCACCGGCCTGCCGCCGTACGCCTGCCCCACCTCGCTGCTGACCGTGTCGAAGGCGGCTGTCGCGTACGCGCAGACGAACGCCAGGACGAACACCGCCGGCGAGGCGGCGGAGGCGATCAGGAAGGCGAGGTAGACCGCCACGCCGCAGTTGGCCAGGGCGTGCCGCGCCGACCGGGCCCCCTTCTTCTCCTGGGCGATCCCGGCCCGCTCCTTGCGGCGGTAGCCGAGACGGGTCGCCGCCGACCCCAGGACGAAGAACGTCAACAAGATCACGAACCCCTCCCCGCCGGCGAACGTCCAGGTCAGGACGCCGATCAGAAAGCCGGCGATCATCCCCGAGGCATCGACCGCGCCGCTGCGGCGGAAGAGCGCCGCCAGCCCCAGGTTCACCAGGATGCCGGCGGCGAGGGCGGACCCGAGCCCGGCCGCCGACTCCCGCAGCCTCCCGGGATCCACCTCCAGCAGGCCGCGCAGGAAGAGGGCCGACAGGAGCGGCACGGTGAGGTTGTCGTTCAGGCGCCAGGGGAGCGACTCCACGAAGGCGGCGAACAGGCAGGTGGGGACAGCCAGGAACGCCGCCTCCAGCGGGCCGCGTCCCATCCAGAAGAGGATCGCCCAGGCGAAGACCCCGGAGGCGAGGGCGAACGCCGCGGATCCCTCCACCGTCTTCGACCGGTTCCAGGGGATCGTCCTCCGGCCGAACCGCCGCCCGATGATCCCCGCCGCTCCGTCCCCGGCCGCCATGATCCCCCAGCCGGCCGCCGCCACCTCCAGCCGGTCGTGGAACAGGACGACCAGGAGGAGGACCGCCGTCGGGTAGAGGAGCACCCCCGAGCGCCAGGGGGAGGCCAGCTCATCCCTCCGGTAAATCACCTCCCCGCCGATCCTGGGGAAGAGGAAGCGATTGAAGGCGATGGCCGCCGTGGCGAGCAGGGCCGCCTGCAGCGGCGTCAGGTAGGCCAGGAGAAACGCGAGCCCCCCCGCCCCGAAGTGCAGCGCCTTGCGCGCCGTCTCGCTCGTGCCCGGCATCTGTCCTTCACTCTCCCCGGGAAGGCGGAGGACCGGACTCCCGGCGCATCGCCTCGACCGTCAACCGCAGCCCCTCGCGCAGAGGCGTGATCCGGTAACCCAGCTCGCGGACGGCCCTGGCGCTCGAGTAGGCCCACTCGTGACGGAAGGTGGCGGCGACCCCGTCCGTCAGGAGCGGCGGGATCCCCGTCAGGTACGCCCCGACGCGCAGGGCGCGCCCGGCCGCCTCCGCCACCCAGTACGGGATGGCGAGTTGCGGCGGCGCCACCCCGGTCAGCTCGCGCAGCATCCCGAAGAACTGGTCGCCGGTGGCGTTCTCGCCTCCCAGGATGTACCCCGCCCCGGGTCTCCCCTTCTCCAGCGCCAGGAGGTGGCCCGCGGCCACGTCCTCCGCGTAGGCGTAGCAGATCCGCCGATCCCCGCGCCCCAGCCGGGCGCGCAGCCGGCCGGCGAGGTAGCGCTCCAGGCTCCTCCCCAGGAGGTTCCCCTCGGTGGCCTCCCCCGGGCCGTAGACGACCCCGGGGAAGACCCGCACGATCGGCAGCCCCGCGGCCGACTTCGCCTGGATCAGCCGCAGGGCGATCCACTTGCTGCGTTCGTACTCGGTGTGGAAGCGGAAATCGGTCCTCTCGGCCGTCTCATCCCGGACCTCGCCATCGGTCGGGCCGAGTGCGATGATGGTCGAGGTGTAGATGATCCGCCCCGCGCCCGCCTGCTCCGCGGCGCGCAGCACCGCGGCGAGGCCCTCCACGTTCACGCGGTCGAACTCCCGCGGGTCGCGGACCCAGCGTCGCACCAGGGCCGCCATGTGGACGAGGGCGTCGCAGCCGGCTAAGGCGCCTGCCAGCGATTTCGGATCGAGGAGGTCGCCGGACACAGGGCGGCAGCCGGCCGGCGTCCGCGCCTCGCTCCCGGGGCGGACCAGCGCCCGGACGGTGTGCCCGGCGGCGGCGATCCGCGCCGCCACGTGCGCTCCGAGGTAGCCGGTGGCCCCGGTCACCAGCACCTTCATGCGTCCGCCGCCGCGCGCCCCCTGGCGTCCAGGTAGTCCCGGAGCGCCGCCTGCCAGGAGCGCGGCGCCTCCCCGGTGAGGCGCGTGTAGAGCGAGGTGTCGAGGACCGCGTAGGGCGGACGGGCGGCGCGACGGCTCGCTTCGCCCGTCGCGATCGGCGCCAGGCGGGCGCCCCGGATCCCCGCGGCGCGGAGGGCCTCCTGCGCGAGGTCGTAGCGGGTGCAGGCCCCCCCGTTGGCGAAGTGCACCACGCCATTGAAGTCAATCGCCAGCAGGC
>JACQNT010000151.1 GCA_016202915.1 Acidobacteriota bacterium | reverse complement strand
TCGTCACAAAATAAATGTACCAGACCTAGGGGTATTGGGTGTATGCTCCCCCTGGAATGGTGGACGAGAGGACCATTACTCGGCGCTTCAAGCTGATCGTGCGACACCTCGATGAGCGGATGCGGCGTCTGGTGGCAGCTGCTGAGGCGGAGGCCATTGGCTTTGGAGGCGCCTCAATCATTGCTCGAGCGACTGGGGTATCGCGGCGTGCGATTCGAGAGGGCGCGAGGGAATTGAAGGTAGCGCCTCAGGGCGTGGGATCGGGTCGACGGATTCGCAGACCCGGAGGGGGGCGCAAGCGAACGGCCGAATTGGATCCGACCCTGAAGAGGGACCTGGAGACACTGGTCGAGCCCGTGACGCGAGGGGATCCAGAAGGGCCCTTGCGGTGGACGTGCAAGAGTGTGCGGCGGATATCCGAGGAACTGAAGCGGATGGGGCACGAGGCGAGTCACCGGATGGTGGCGGAGCTCCTCCACGAACTGGGATACAGCCTTCAGGCCAACGCGAAGACGATCGAGGGGGCGAGCCACCCGGATCGCAACGCCCAGTTCGAGCACATCAACAAGAGGGTCCGGCAGCACCTGGTGACGGGGGAACCCGTCATCTCCGTGGACACGAAGAAGAAGGAGCTGGTGGGGGATTTCAAGAATGGTGGCCAGGAGCTACGGCCGAAGGGCATGCCGGAGAGGGTGCGGGTCCACGACTTCATGATCCCGGAACTGGGACGGGCGATTCCGTATGGGGTGTACGATTTGGGGACCAACACGGGTTGGGTGAGCGTGGGGATCGACCACGACACGGCGGAGTTTGCGGTAGAGACGATCCGTCGATGGTGGAAGTGGATGGGGAGGAGGCGCCATCCCGAGGCGAAGCGCCTCTTGATTACCGCCGATGCGGGAGGGAGCAACGGGTCTCGACTGCGCCTCTGGAAGACGGAGCTTCAGAAGCTAGCAAACGAGATGCGGCTTCCGATCTCGGTCTCTCACTTCCCTCCGGGGACCAGCAAATGGAACAAGATCGAACATCGCCTCTTCTCGTTCATCACCCAGAACTGGCGAGGCAAGCCCCTTGTCAGTCACGCAGTGATTGTCAAATTGATCGCCTCGACACGAACAGAGGCCGGTCTCAAGGTTAGGGCACGTTTGGACAGGAGCTCCTACCCAAAAGGAATCAAGGTCCCCAAAGCTGACTTTGAGGGTGTGGATCTCCGGCCCGATTCATTCCATGGAGACTGGAACTATACGATTCGTCCAACGACGACAACGGCGGTCAGAACTTGAGCCCTTTATTCCGTGACGGACCCTAATTGGATCCGTGACGGCGGGGGGACGAGGGTCCCCGGCACGGCGGGAGTACCTCAGTGCGACAGGCGGCGGCGATCCGGTACGGGCACCCCGAGGATTCTGGCGCGGCCCTGGAGGACGGCGCCGGGGCGCAGATCGAGAACGGGGGTCGCCAGCCTGCCCTCGAAGACGCCGGTGGGCGACAGGACCACCCGCGACACGGCGTTGATTGAGCCCCGCGCCCAGCCGGCGATCTCGACGCTCTGGGCCTCCACGTCGGCCTCCACGCTCCCCGTCTCCGCGACCATGAGACGCCCGCCGATGGCGATCCCTCCCTGGACGGTGCCGCGCACCAAGACCGACCCGTCTCCCTTCAGGCTCCCCCGGATGCGCGTGTGAGGACTGATGACGGTCCGACCGCCACCGGGGGCGCGAGCGGGCACGCGCACGCCTTCCCCCGCGAGGTCCGGACCCGGACGACCTTCCCCCGGCGCCTCGTCGCCGCCAGGGCGGGACGGATCGGCGAGCGCGGATCCGCGCTGCACCCCCTCCGGCGGGAAGGCGAGGCTCACCGGCGGAGGATTCGGGTGCCGCCTGCGGAAGAGCATCGCGTCCCTCACGAGGTCCGGAAGAAGCGGAGCCGCCCGGCAAGAAAATTGGAGCGGGCAACGGGAGTCGAACCCGCGACACCGAGCTTGGGAAGCTCGTACTCTACCAGCTGAGCTATGCCCGCTCCTGGCGCGGAGAATCTAGCATCGTCCTTCGCCTGCTGTCAATCGAAGCCTGGCCTGAGCGATCCCCGGTTTTGTGGGGGCAGCGCCTCCTTCAGCCACCTCGGCGCCGCAACCCCACAGCCGTGGAGTCGCCAAGGCAGTGGACGCGTGATACCGGTGCGCGTGAGCTGCTCCCACGGTCCGGTGGCGGCCGCTCCGCCTCGCGGGGGCGTCTCGGACCGAGCCCGTGGCCGCTGGTGTGCCGCGGCCGGGCGAGGGAGAGCCGAGGGGCGCCGCGCCGGTGGGCGGTCTGAGCCCATCCCGGCGTGGCGACGCCGTCTCCCGCGAGGCGGAGCGGCCGCCGCCAGAATGTGGGGCTGTCTCGGATGGCGCGCGCCTTGACCTCGTGGGATGCGCGCAGTAACATCAGCCGCCTCCAGCCGCCGGCCCCAGCACGACAGACGCCGCGCCGGCCGGGCCGCCCCCCATGGGATACCCTCTGATCATCGCCGAGCGCTACCTGCTCGCCAGGCGCAAGCAGGCGATCATCTACGTCATTTCCCTGATCTCCGTTGTCGGGGTGATCGTCGGCGTGGCGGCGCTCGTCGTCGTCCTGGCGCTCATGACCGGCTTCCAGGACCAGATCCAGTCGAAGATCTTCGCGGCCAACGCCCACCTGACGATCTTCTCCGGCTGGTCCGGACGGCCGATCGAGGACAGCGGCGCCGCCATGGCGCGCGTCCTCGGGATCGCGCCGGTGCTGGCCGCCTCCCCGGTGGTGTACGAGAAAGGGATGGCGACGAGCCCGCTCAACCCGGCCGGCGCCGCGGTGCTGATCAAAGGCATCGATCCGTCGGGGGACCGGAGCGTCACCGAGGTCGCGGCCCAGGCGGGCGGGAGCCTCGAGCCCCTCTCCGGACGCGGCCCAGGCGGGCGCGACCGCGTCATCCTCGGCAAGGATCTGGCGCGCAACCTCGGGGTGGAGAAGGGGGACGTCGTGCGCGTCATCATCGCCCAGGCGGACGTCTCGCCGTTCTTCACCGTGCCGCGGAGCCGGGAGTTCGAGGTGGCCGGCACGGCGGACGCGGGGTTCTACGACTACGACAGCAGCAGGATGTACGTCTCCCTCGAGGCCGCCCGGCGGCTGGTCGGCCTGTCGCGCGACGAGGCGACCGCCATCGAGGCGCGCGTGAAGGTCCCGGGGAGGGTCCAGGAGGCCGCGCGCCAGGTCCAGGCGGCGCTGGGGGAGGCGTACTACGTCAACGACCTGATCCGCATGAACCAGACCTTCTTCTCCGCCCTGCGCTTCGAGAAGCTGGGGATGTCGATCGCCATCGGCCTGATCGTCGTGGTGGCGGCCCTCAACATCGTCTCCATCCTCGTGCTGATGGTCATGGAGAAGGTGCGCGACATCGGCGTCCTCGCCGCCATGGGGGCCACCACGGGAGGGATCAGGAAGATTTTCATCCTCCAGGGCCTCAGCATCGCGATCCTGGGGACGGCCGTCGGGATCGCGCTCGGAGCCGGCCTGGCGTGGGCCCTGGACCGTTACCGGCTCGTCAGGCTTCCCGTTGACGTCTATTTCATCCCCTACGTCCCCTTCCACGTGCGGCTCTCCGATGTGCTCATCGTCGCCGTCCTGACCGTGGGGGTGTCGTTCCTGGCCACCCTCTATCCCTCCTGGCGGGCGTCGCGTCTCAACCCGTCGGAGGCGCTGCGCTACGAGTAGGCCGGTGGGCGAGGCGATCCTGCGCTGCGTCGACCTCCACAAATCCTTCGGGCCGCCCGGCGGCCGGGTGGAGGTGCTGCGCGGCCTCGGACTGGAGGTGGGCCGGGGCGAGATGGTGGCCATCCTGGGGGAGTCCGGCGCCGGCAAGACGACCCTGCTGCACCTCGTCGGCGCGATCGACCGGCCCGATTACGGATCGATCGTTTTCCGCGGGCGCGAGGTCTCCGCCGCGGACGCGTCCGATCGCGCGGCCTACCGCAACCGCGACCTCGGCTTCGTCTTCCAGTTCCACAACCTGCTGCCCGAGTTCAGCGCCGTGGAGAACGCCATGATGCCCCTGCTGATCCGGGGCGAGGACCGCCGCCGGGCGCGCGCCCGGGCCGCCGGCGTCCTGCAGGAGCTGGGGCTCGCCGCCTGCCTGGATCGCCGTCCGGGAGACCTGTCGGGAGGCGAGCAGCAGCGGGTCGCGATCGCGCGCGCCCTGGCCTGCTCCCCGGCGCTCCTCCTGGCCGACGAGCCGACCGGCAACCTCGACGAGCGGAACGCCGAGGCGGTCTTCGCCCTGCTCCTGGACCTGCACCGCCGGCGGGGGATGACCACCATGCTCGTCACCCACAGCGCGCGCCTCGCCGGGAAGTGCAGTCGTATATTGATGATGGAGCACGGTTCCTTGACGGATCCGGCGGGCAGCCGGTACAATGTCGAGGCTGGAGCCACGCAGGTTCCCCGCTGACACCAGGCCAGGGCAGGGACGGCAGGCCGGAAGCGACAGGCCCCATGTTCGAGAAGTACACCGAGAAGGCCAAGAAGGTCCTCTTCCTGGCGCGCTACGAGGCGAGCCAGATGGGGAGCAAGGTCATCGGTTCCGAGCACCTCCTCCTGGGCCTGATCAAGGAAGGCGACGACCTGGTCCGGGACCTGTTCGTCCGTTCGAGCGTGAACCTCGACCTGCTGCGCGCCGAGCTCGAGGCTCGTGGCCCCTCCGGCGAGAAGCAGGCCACCCCGATCGAGATCCCCTTCAGCGAGGAGACCAAGAGGATCCTGGCGTGCGCCGAGGAGGAGGCGGAGCGCCTGCTGCATCCGTACGTCAGCGACGAGCACATCCTCCTCGGCCTGCTGCGGGTCGAGGACTCCGCGGCGGGGCGGATCCTGGCGGAAAAGGGGATGCGGCTGTACGCGCTGCGCGAGGACACGGTCGCCGTCTGGAAGCAGCGGTCCCTGCCGAAGAAGGTGAAGGAGACCCCCTTCCTGAACGAGTTCTCCCGCGACCTCTCGGAGATGGCGGCGCGCCAGGTGTTCGATCCCCTGATCGGGCGCGAGATCGAGCTGCAGCGGATGGTGCAGGTCCTGTCGCGGCGGCGCAAGAACAGCATCGTTCTCCTCGGCGAGCCCGGGGTCGGGAAGACCGCCCTGGTCGAGGGCCTCGCCCAGCGCATCGCGGAGGGGAGCGTGCCGGTGTCCCTCTCGCGCAAGCGCATCCTGGCGCTGGACCTCTGCCTGATCGTCGCGGGCACCAAGTACCGCGGCCAGTTCGAGGAGCGCCTGAAGGGGATCCTCTCCGAGATCATCGGCAACGAGGACATCATCATCTTCATCGACGAGATCCACTCGCTGATCGGCGCCGGATCGGCCGAGGGGTCGCTGGACGCGGCCAGCATCATCAAGCCGGCCCTGTCGCGCGGGGAGGTGCAGTGCATCGGCGCCACCAGCCCGAGGGACTACCACCGCTACATCGAGAAGGACCGCGCCCTGGTGCGGCGCTTCCAGCCGATCCGCCTGCATCCGCCCACCGAGGAGGAGACCGTGCAGATCCTCCTCGGCGTGAGGGAGCGCTACGAGAAGTTCCACCAGGTGCGCTACACCGTGGAGGGCCTGCACAGCGCCGTGACCATGTCCAACCGCTACATCACGGACCGCTTCCTTCCGGACAAGGCGATCGACGTCATCGACGAGGCCGGCGCCCGCGTCAAGCTGCGGCGCCGCATGAACTACCGCGAGATCCGGGACCTGGAGAAGGAGATCGAGCGCGCCGTCAGCAACATGAAGAACTTCCTCTTCCGGAAGGACTTCGAGAAGGCGGTGCGGCAGCACGACGAGGAGATCGCCCTGCGCAGGAAGTACGACGAGTTCAAGGTGCGCGAGGAGGAGGAGCGCCGGGCGGTCCTGGAGGTGACGCAGGAGGACGTCGAGGAGGTCATCTCGAAGTGGACCGGGATCCCCCTCTCCTCGGTGAAGAAGGAGGAGGCCGAGCGCCTCCTCAAGATGGAGGAGTTCCTGCACCGCCGGATCATCGGGCAGGACGAGGCGATCTCGGCGCTGGCCCGCGCCATCCGGCGCTCGCGCGCCGGGCTGAAGAGCCCCCTGCGCCCGGTCGGATCTTTCATCTTCCTGGGGCCGACCGGCGTCGGGAAGACCGAGGTGGCCAAGGGCCTGGCGGAGTTCCTGTTCGGCAACGAGAAGGCCCTCACGCGCTTCGACATGTCGGAGTACATGGAGAAGCACGCCATCGCGAAGATGATCGGCGCCCCGCCCGGCTACGTGGGCTACGAGGAGGGGGGGCAGCTCACCGAGCGCATCAAGAGGCGGCCCTACAGCGTGGTGCTGCTGGACGAGATCGAAAAGGCGCACCCGGACGTGCTGAACGTCCTGCTTCAAGTGCTGGAGGACGGCCAGATCACCGACGCCTTTGGCGACACCATCGACTTCAAGAACGCCCTGGTCGTCATGACCTCCAACATCGGCTCGCACCTGATCCAGAAGTCGCGCACCATGGGCTTCCGCTCCCCCGACGACCGGGCGGCCGAGTACCGGAACCGGCGCGAGCTGGTCCTGAAGGAAGTGAAATCGGTGCTGAACCCGGAGTTCATCAACCGGGTGGACGAGATCATCGTGTTCGACGCTCTGTCGGACGAGGACCTGCTGGCGATCGCGCGCCTGATGATCAGCCAGCTCAACGCCAGCGTGGCGGAGAGGGGAATCCGCCTGAAGGTGACCGATGACGCCTACCGCTGGCTGATCGACCGCACCTGCGGCGATCGTTCCTATGGCGCGCGCCCGCTCCGCCGTGCCATCCAGAAGAACATCGAGGATGCCCTGTCGGAGAACCTCATTCTCGGCAAGCTCCCGGAGAACGGCGAGATCGAGATCTTCGTCGAAGAGGAAAGGCTGGCGTTCCGGGAACCGATCGAGATCGCCCGCTGAGCCCGCACCCCTGAAGCCAGGAGCCAGCGTGCGCCGCCTCACGGGTCCCCTCGCCTCCGCCTGCGCCGTCCTCTGGGCCATGCTCGCCGCCACCGGCGTCTCGCCGGCCGGGACGATCGACCCCGTGGCCGCGGGCCCGGCCCTGCAGGAGCCGCCGGATCCCGGCCCCGCCGGCCCGCCGCCGCCCGCCGGGGCCGCCCTGCCCACGGAGGCCACGCCGGACGAGGAGAGCACCGGCCGGTCCGGCGGCAGGGCGATCGGAAAGATCTTCGTGGACGGCAACGTCCGCGTCTCCGACAGCGCCTTCTTCAACAGCCTGAGGATCAAGCCCGGGGATCCCTTCGACGAGCGGGCCATCCACGAGGAGTACCGGCGGCTCTGGGACCTCGGCCTGTTCGACGACATCATCGTGGAATCGCGCCAGAGGGCGCCGGGCGTCTTCGACCTGATCTTCCACGTGCAGGACAGGCCCCTCATCAACGGCGTCGCCTTCGTGGGGATGAAGGCGGTGACCGAGGCCAACGTCCTGGAGGCGCTGGGGAAGGTGAAGGCGGAGGTGCGCCGCGGCCAGCCGGTCGACTTCTCCACTCTGCGCCGCGCCGAGGCGGCGATCGAGCAGCTCCTGGCCGAGAAGGGGTACCTCGAGGCGCGGGCCCGGGCCCGGCTCACGCCGGTCAGCCAGGGCCAGCGGGAGGTGACCTTCCACATCCGGGAGGGGGCCAAAACCAAGATCAAGGCGATCGACTTCGTCGGCAACAAGGTGTTCAGCGATCGCCGTCTGCGGAAGATGCTGAAGCTGACCAGGCAGGCCTGGTGGCTCACGTCGTGGGCCTCCTCCAAGGTGCTCTACCACCCGGCCAAGTTCGACCAGGACGCGGAGAGCATCCGTTCGGCGTACAAGAGCCTCGGGCACCTGGACGTCCACCTCAAGCCGGAGATCGTCGAGCTGGCGAAGAAGGGGAGGGGCGGGCGCCGCGCCGCCGGGGAGACAATACAGGGGGAGACCGGCGAGGAGGAGGACGATTTCTGGGAGCCGACGCCGGACCCGGCGCCGCCGCCGGGGGAGACCGAGAAGGAGCGGGCGAAGAGGGTCAAGGCCGAGCTCAAGGCGCGCCGGGAGGGCGACAAGACGCCGAAGAAGTGGGTGCGCCTCACGGTCCCGATCGAGGAGGGGCTCCAGTATCGAGTCGGGACGATCGACGTCCAGGGACACACGGTGTTCAGCACGCAGGAGATCATGGGCCGCCTGCCGCTGCGCAGCGGCATGGTGTTCAACGACTCGGCGCTCAAGTTCGCCGCCAAGAGGATCGAGGAGGACTACGGCGAGCGGGGGTACTTCTACGTCTCCCTGAACCCCCGGATCGAGAAGCGCGAGCGCGTCGCCGACATCCGGCTCGAGATCACCGAGGACCGGAAGTACTTCGTCGACCGCATCGAGTTCACCGGCAACACGAACACGCGGGACGGCGTGCTGCGCCGCGAGGTCCCGCTGTTCGAGGAGGATCTGTTCAATGTCCGCCGCCTCCGGCTGGGGATGCGCAAGATCGCGCAGCTCGGCTACTGGCAGGTGGGGGATGACCCGGTGGTGAAGCCCCTCGAAGGCTCGGAACGGGTGGACATCGAGGTGCAGGGCGTCGAGGCCAACCGGAACGAGATCCAGGTGGGCGGGGGCGTCTCCGGCCTCGAAGGTGGGTTCTTCCAGGCCTCGTATGCGACCCGCAATTTCCTGGGCCGCGGGGAGATCCTCTCCACCTTCGTCCAGACCGGCGCCCGGGCCAACCGCTACTCCCTCAACTTCACCGAGCCCTGGTTCCTCGGGAAGCCCTGGACCCTCGGGTTCTCCCTGTTCCGCCGCGACACCGACTTCGTCGGCTTCAAGCGCCACGGCAGCGGGGGCACGATCGTCCTGGGGCGGCTGCTGGGGCACTTCAGCCGGGTGGACGTGGCGTACGGCTACGAGCAGGTCGACTTCCAGCCCACCCGCGCCGGCTTCGGGTCGCGCACCAGCAGCGCGACCAGCAGCATCACCTCGATCTACTCGATCGACACCCGCAACAACTTCTTCCGGCCGACCCGCGGATTCCGGGTGCAGACGAGCCTGGAGTACGCGGGGGGCGTCCTGGGGGGGGACAACTGGTTCGTGAAGCCGCGACTGGACGCGACGCTCTACCTTCCCGGCTTCGCGCGGCGGCACTACCTCGGCCTGAACGCCTCCTACTCCTACGTCACCGGCTTCGGAGGGCGTGACGTCCCCTTCTTCGAGCGCTTCTACCTGGGCGGGGAGCGGAGCCTGAGGGTGTTCCGGACCCGCGACGTGAGCCCGGTGCGGCAGGACATCGACGTCAACCAGAACGGCTTCATCGACGCCCCGGAGGACAGGAACCCGAACGGCGCGTTCGACCCGTGCGAAGACCTGAACGGCAACGGGCGGCAGGACGGGAACGAGGTCGACCGGGGCAACTGCCTGCTCGACCCCTCGGAGGACCTCAACGGCAACGGGCTCCTCGATACGGAGGACCTGAACCGCAACGGCGTCCTCGATCCCGGCGAGGACGCCAACGGCAACGGCCTGCTCGACACGGAGGACGCCAACACCAACGGGCAGCTCGACCCGACGGAGGACCTGCCCGACGGTTTCTGGACGCCCTTCTGTCCGGTCGACGACACGAACATGAACGGCACCCGGGACACGGGGGAAATCGACAACGGGAACTGCCGCCTCGACTTCGGGGAGGACACCAATGCCGACGGCGCCTTCGGGACGGTGTTCCCGGGCGGCAACAAGTTCCTCCTGTTCAACGCGGAGTACGCCATGCCCCTGTCGGATGCGGCGGAGTTCGTGGTGTTCTACGACGCCGGCAACGCCTTCGACGACGGGGAGCGGGTGACCCTCGACGGCATGCGTTCCGACTACGGGGTGGAGATGCGCTTCTACCTGCCGGTCTTCCAGGCGCCCCTGCGCCTGATCTACGGTTTCATCCAGAACCCCCGCCGGGGAGAGGATTCCTCGAGTTTCCTGTTCAGCATCGGCACGACGTTCTGACGGGCGGGGCCGACCGTGGGTGCCGCCGGGACGCTGTGGTATAGTCGTCGTCCAGCAGGGTGATTCGAGGAGACCCTCATGCGTGAACGGTGGCGCTTCGCTCCGGCCCTTCTCCTGACGCTCGGCGTGCTCTGCGGCGCGGCGCGGGCGCAGGGTTCGGGGGATCAGACCCGCATCGGGGTGTTCGATCCGGAGACGCTCTGGAAGCTGACCGAGGTGGGAAAGAGATACAACGCCGATCTCACCGAGGCCCGCGACCGGCTGCAGGCCGAGATCGACAGGAAGTCGCAGGAGCTCGAGGATCTCAAGGACAAGCTGCGGCAGCAGCAGGCCAGCCTCAGCGAGGAGAAGATCCAGCAGATACAGAAGGAGATCCTGAACAAGCGGACCGAGCTCGACCGGATGAACGAGGACGCGACGAAGGAGATGAAGTTCCAGCTCAACGACGTCCAGAGCCGCTTCCAGCAGATGCTCGTGGAGACCGTCGAGATCTACGGCAAGGAGAAGAACCTGGCCCTCATCCTCAACAAGGGCGTGATCGACTACAACGCGCCGCAGGTGGACATCACCCAGGACCTGATCGCCAGGTTCAACGCGATGCACAAGGCCCCCGCCCCCTCGACCGCGAAGGCGCCGGCCAGGAAGGCGCCCGAGAAGCCGAAAGAGCCGCCCAAGAGCAGCGGCGGCGCCTAAGGGTTTGTTCTTGGGATCGTACACGCTCGGGGAGATCGCCTCCAGCCTCCACGGCAGGGTGCGCGGCGACGCGGGCCGCAGGGTGACGGGGATCCAGCCGCTGGACCAGGCGGGGCCGGACGACCTGAGCTTCGTGGCGCAGGCCCGCTACCGCCGCGCCGCCTCGGAGTCCCGCGCCGCCGCGCTCATCGCCGGCGATCCCGGCCTCCTGCCGGGCCGCAACCTGATCGTCGTCGAGAACCCGTACGCTGCCCTGGCCAGCGCCATGGGCCTGTTCTTCGCGCCCGAGCGCCCCGCCGCCGGGATCAGCCCCCAGGCCGTGATCGGTGAGGGCGCCGTTCTCGGGGAGGACGTCTCCATCGGGCCGTTCGCCGTCGTGGGGCCCCGCTGCTCCCTGGGCGCGTGCGCGGCGCTCCTGCCCGGCGTGGTGCTGGGCGACGGGGTGCGGATCGGGGCGGACAGCGTCCTGCACCCGGGCGTGGTCGTCTACCCGCGGTCGGTCGTGGGGTCCCGGGTCACCATCCACGCCGGCAGCGTCATCGGCAGCGACGGCTTCGGGTACGCGGAGGAGGGGGCCTCCCGGGCCAAGATCCCGCAGGTGGGGAACGTGGTGATCGGGGACGATGTCGAGATCGGGGCCTGCGTCACCATCGACCGGGCGACCTTCGGCAGCACGATCATCGGCGCCGGGTCGAAGATCGACAACCTGGTCCAGGTCGGGCACAACGTCGTCATCGGGGAGGGCTCGATCCTGGTCGCGCAGTCGGGGATCGCCGGCAGCACCCGCCTGGGCCGCTCGGTCATCCTCGCCGGCCAGTCGGGCGCCGCGGGGCACCTGTCCCTGGGCGACCGGTCGGTCGTCGGGGCGAAATCGGCCGTCCTTCAGGATATACCCCCGGGCGCCTTCGTGGTCGGGCATCCCGCCGTCGACCACAGGAGCTGGAAGCGGGAGCAGGCGGCCCTGCGCAGGCTGCCGGATCTCCTGCGTCGCGTCGCGCGCCTGGAGCGCTCCGCCCCCGGGCGGGGGGGCCGGGGCGCCTCCCGGGCTGGACGTCGCGCGACGGGCCCGGGCTGAGGGGGGAGGAAGGGACCATGGGCGAGAACCGCGCAGTCCTCGACATCCGGCAGATCCTCGAAATCCTGCCGCACCGCTATCCCTTCCTGCTGGTCGATCGGATCCTGGAGATCGAGGCGGGCAGGCGCGTGGTGGGGATCAAGAACGTCACCTTCAACGAGCCTTTCTTCCAGGGGCATTTCCCGGGCCACCCCGTGATGCCGGGCGTCCTGATCGTCGAGGCGATGGCGCAGGTCGGGGCGGTCCTGCTGCTGCGCGATGTCCCCGGCAGGGCCGGGAAGCTGGTCTATTTCGCCGGGATCGACCGGGCCAAGTTCCGCCGGCCGGTGACGCCGGGGGACCAGGTCCGGTTCGAGGTCGAGATCCTGAAGGTGCGCTCGCGGTCGGCTCGTCTGCGCGGCCAGGCGTTCGTGGACGGCGCCCTGGTGGCGGAGGCGGAGTTGTTCTCCTCGCTGGTGGAGCGCGCCGACGCGGGCGCCGCCGCGCCGGAGGACGCGTGAGCGGGGAGCCGCGCCTCCACCCGACGGCCGTCGTCGACCCGGGCGCCGCCCTGGGGCCGGGGACGACGGTGGGGGCCTTCAGCGTCATCGGCGCCGGCGTGACCCTCGGGCCGGAGTGCGCCGTCGGCCCGCACGTGGTGATCGAAGGCCCGACCGTCGTCGGCGCGCGCTGCCGCTTCTTCCCGTTCGCTTCAATCGGCCAGCCGCCCCAGGATCTCAAGTACCGGGGCGAGGCGACCACCCTCGAGATCGGCGACGACAACGTCTTCAGGGAGGGGGTCACGGTGCACCGCGGGACCGCCGGCGGCGGCGGCGTGACGCGCCTCGCCTCCCACATCCTCCTCATGGCGGGAGCGCACATCGCCCACGATTGCCGGGTGGGCAGCCAGGTGATCTTCGCCAACGCGGCGACCCTCGCGGGGCACGTCACCGTCGAGGATGGGGCCACCGTGGGGGCCTTCTCCGGCGTGCACCAGTTCTGCCGCGTGGGCCGCCACGCTTACATCGGCGGCTTCTCCGTCATCACCCAGGACGCCCTCCCGTACGTGCTCACCGTGGGCAACCGCGCCCGGAGCTTCGGGATCAACGTCATCGGGCTGGAGCGCAAGGAGTTCGCCCCGCGGACGATCGCGGCCCTGAAGCAGGCGTACCGCATCCTGTTCCGTTCGCGCCTCACCCTGCAGGCGGCGCTCGAGAGGCTGGATGGGGAGTTCCGGGATCAGCCGGAGGTCGGCGCGCTCGCGGAGTTTATCCGCACGAGCGAGCGAGGGGTGATCCGCTGAGCGGGCGATCCGCGGGGGCGGCCTGCGGCCCGCCGGTCCGCGTGGCGGTGATCGGCGTCGGCAGCCTGGGGCAGCACCACGCGCGCCTCTACGCCGCTCTGCCCGAAGCGGACCTGAGGGCCGTGGTCGATCGGGACCCGGGGCGGGCGGGCGAGGTGGCCGCGCGGCACGGGGTCGCGGCCCTGACGGATCACCGCGACCTGCCGCGCGACCTGGAGGCGGTCAGCGTCGCCGTGCCCACCTCGGCGCACGCCGCGGTGGTCGAGGCGTGCCTGGCCCGCGGGCTGGCGGTCCTGGTCGAGAAGCCGATGGCGGCCACGCTCGAGGAGGCCGGGGCAATGGTCGAGCGGGCGGCGCGGGCCGGGCGGCCTCTCCTGGTCGGGCACACCGAGCGCTTCAACCCGGTCGTCCGGGCGGCGGCGCCGCGCATCCGCGACCCGCGCTTCATCGAGGCCCATCGCCTCGGGGTCTTCACCAGCCGCAGCGCCGACGTCGACGTCGTCCTCGACCTCATGGTCCACGACCTGGACGTAATCCTGAGCCTGGTGCCCTCGCCCGTGGAGCGGCTGGACGCCGTCGGGGTCAGCGCCCTGACCGACAAGGTGGACATCGCCAACGCCAGGATCCGTTTCAAGAACGGCTGCATCGCCAACGTCACCGCCAGCCGGATCAGCACCGATCGCGTCAGGAAGCTGCGGATCTTCGAGGCCGACTCGTACCTGTCGATCGATTACGCCCGCCAGGAGGCGGTCGCCTACGCGCTGCGGCGCGGGCCCGACGGGCGGGCCGCGATCGCACGGGACACCGTGGCGGTCGCTCCCGAGGAGCCGCTCGAGGTCGAGCTGCGCTCCTTCCTGCGGCGGGTCCGGGGGGAGCCGGCGCCCGGGGTGTCCGCCGAGGAGGGATTCAGGGTGCTCCAGGCGGCCTTCCAGATCATCGCCCAGATCGGCGCCTGAGCGGGAGGCCGCCGTGCGTGGGAGCGCCGCCAGGGTCTCCGAGTTTCTCCGGGAGCGCGTCGCGGCGGGCGACTTCCCCGGGGCCTGCTACCTGGTGGCCGAGGGGGACCGGATCCTCGCCGAAGGTGCTTTCGGCCACGCCGTCGTGGCGCCGGAGAAGATCCCGGCGACGGTCGAGACGATCTGGGACCTGGCCTCGCTCTCCAAGCCCCTCGCCGGCGCCCTGATCGCGGCGCTCCTCCGGGCGGAGGGGGCGCTGCGGCTCGAAGACCCGCTGGCGCGCCACCTGCCCGCTTGGAGAGTCGAGGACGAGCGGGAGGGGATCACGCTCCTCGATCTCCTGACCCACCGCTCGGGCCTGCCGGCCTGGCACCCGCTCTACCTGCACGCCGCCGGCGGGGACCGTAAGGGGCGCATCGCCTGGCTGCGGGGCGCCGCGCCGGCGAGCGGGCCCGGGAAGACCGTCGTCTACTCCGACCTCGGCTACATCCTCCTCGGCTTCGCGCTGGAGCGGATCGGGGGGGCGCCCCTGGATCGGCTGTTCGACGACCGGGTGGCGCGGCCGCTCCGTCTCGCCGATCTCTCGTACCGGCCCGGCCCCGAAAAGAGGCGCCGGATCGCCGCGACGGAGGACGGCAACGCCAGGGAGCGGAGCCTCGCCGGGCCGGAAGGGGACCGGTACAATGGATGGCGGTCCGGGATGATCTGGGGCGAGGTGCACGACAACAACGCCCACACGCTCGGAGGCGTCAGCGCCAACGCCGGCCTGTTCGGCGCGGCGCGGGCGGTCTACCTGCTGGCGAGGGAGCTGATCGGATCCGGGACGGGCCTGCTCGGGGAGGAGGGGCGCTCCCCGCTCCGCACGAACCTGACCGCCGGAGGGGGCGAGGATCGTTCCGCCGGCTTCCAGATGGCTTCGAGCCCGGGGTGCTCGGCAGGCGCGGCGCTGTCGCGCTCCGCCTTCGGGCACACCGGCTTCACCGGCACGTCGCTGTGGATCGACCCGGAGACGCGGCGGGTCTACGTTCTCCTGACGAACCGGGTCCACCCCAGGTTCCGGGACATCGACATGAACGCCATCCGGCGGGCTTTCCACGAGGTCGCCGCCGCCCTCTAGGCGGATCCGGAGCCGGGACCAGGCGGGCGGCGAGCGAAGAAAGGGCGCGATGGGGTTTCTCTCCCTCCAGGAACCGGCCGCGCAGCCGGCCGCACGGCTGAATCGCGCCGAGGCGGTCCTGGTCTCCATGGCCCTCCACCTGCTGGCCGGCCTCCTCCTGGTCTTCCTTCCCGGCTGGCTGCCCGGCCCGCTCCTTTCCTTCTTCCGCTCCCGGCCCTTGCGTGCGGAAATCGCGGCCGGGCCGGCCACGCCGGCTCCCGGGGCAGCCGCCAGCGCACCGAAGAAAGATTCCAGAATCCCGCTGAAGTTCGCCTACGTCAAGGTGCCGGAGGACCGGGCCGTCCCGCCCGACCGATCGGCGCCTCTCCTCTCGGACAAGAGCAGGCGGGCGCGCCAGGAGGTGCCGACGCCGCCCGAGGCGCGCCTGTTCTCCAGGGACCCGCACTCGGAAGGGAACACGATCGACCGGGTGCGTCCCGACCCGTCGCGGCCGGAGGGGACCGACAGCCCCGAGGAGACCCGGTCGGGGCGGGAGTCGCCTCCCGGCCAGGGGAGCGGGGAAGCGGCCGCCGGCGGCCCGGCCGCCATCGCCAGGGGAGCGGCCATCGGCGCCGGCCCGGGGAGCACCGACCTCAGGGAGGCCCTCTCCAATCTGCGGTCGGGCGAGTACAAGTTCAGCTTCGACAACCCGGCGTATCTGGACCAGGGGAGCTACGGCACGATGTCGTTCGAAACCCAGGACTTCCCCTGGGGGGACTATGCCCGGCGCATCTACGTGATCATCCGCAACAACTGGTTCGCGCGGCTGCCGCTGGCGTTCCGGGAGGGGATCCGGGGCCACGCCTGCTGGCGCTTCGTCATCGGCAAGGATGGCGGTGTGACCGGCCTCCTGCTGGTCCGGACGTCGGGGGTGCCGCCGTTCGAGCGGGCGGCCGGTGACGCCTTGCGCGCCAGCAGCCCCCTGCCGCCCCTCCCCGAGGACTTCCCCCTGGCGAACGAGCAGGTCACCTTCTGCTTCTACTACAACATGTACCCGGAAGAAGCGGAGTAGGACAGGATCCTAACGCGGCACGCCGCGCCCGAAGAGGCTGGCGATGAACGCCAGGTCCTCTCCGTCGACGATGCCGTCGAGGTTCACATCGGCTGGCAGCCCGTAGAGCCCCTCCAGCCGGTCCAGGGCCCCGTCGCAGATACCCGCGAAGTCGGGGAGATCCTGTCCGACCCTCTGCGTGGCGCTCCCCATCACCAGCCTGCGGTAGGCGGTGCCCGGGGGCTCCGCGCTCTGCTTCAACGTCCCGTCGAGCGCGGGGTCGAGCGCCACTTCCGGGTCGCCGGGGCCCAGGATGATGAAGTCCTCGCCCCGAGTGGCGCCGAACGCCCGCGCCAGGATCGCCAGGTCGAAGCCGTCCACCCGCCCCGACCGATCAATGTCGGCGCGCTCGGTGAGAACGTTGGTCAGGACCATCGGGGCATCGTCCTGTCCGTTCAGGAGGACGACCTCCGGATAGGTGAAGTCCGACACCAGGTTGACGTTCCCGGTCGTGATCGCCGCGGCGCCGTCCGGGACGCCCGCGGGGTTGAGCGACGGATCGGTGAAGAACAGCCCATCGGCGATCCCGAGGTAGATCGTGATATTCGGGCTGGAGGGATACCCCCCCGAGGAGACCGCCACCAGGTCGAGCACATCGTCCCGGTTGAGATCGACGAAGGCGGCATCGACCAGCGGGTTGGCCACCGGCAGCGGATCGGGGTGCCCGGGAGGAGGCACCAGTCTCGAGATGAGCCTGCATATCCCGCCGCCCGTGCAGGAGGACACGTCCGTGGTCCCGGTGCAATTGGCTCCGGGGTTGGCGCCGCCCATGCAGGTGTGCTGCCCGCCCACGAGATAAATGTCGATCGTCGTCCGCCCGGGCTCGAAGACGGCGACCACGCTGCTGCGGTTGTCGTTGTCGAACCTCACCTGCGGATCGAAGGGGGGAGATGCGGTCGAGGGATCGGCGCAGACCGGCTGGTCGCCCGCCAGGAGGAGGACGCCCGCCCCCCGGGGAGCGCGCACCTCCGGGCTGTCGGTGTTCGAGAAGCCGGTCTCCTGGCCGTTGCCCACCCACACCTGGAGCCGGTCGTCCGCAGGGTCATCGAGATCCGTGCCGCGCCCGGCCACCAGGATGTCGCTCGTCGGCTTGTCCTTGCAGTCGATCTCTCCCAGACGGAGAGAACAGCTGAGGGAAAACTCCCCCACGAGGGCCGCCGACGGCT
>JACQNT010000152.1 GCA_016202915.1 Acidobacteriota bacterium | reverse complement strand
CGCGTGGCCGCGCTCGATCACCTGATCGCTCGCACCCTGCCGTTGGTGCCGCGTCCCATCGTCCGTCACTTCGCCGGCCGCTACATCGCCGGAGAGTCGCTTGCCGACGCGGTCCGCGTCCTGCGCGATCTTAACGGCGATGGCTACATGGCCACCCTCGACGTGCTCGGGGAGGAGGTCCGGAACCGCGCCCTGGCGGAGGGGGCCGTCAAGGAGTACCTGGGGGCGCTCCGCACGATCCAGCAGGAGCGGCTCGATTCGAACCTCTCCGTCAAGCTGACCCAGCTCGGCCTGAAGATCGACCCGGAGTTCTGCCTGGACAATACGCGGACGCTGGTCCGCCAGGCCGAAACCCAGGGGAACTTCGTGCGCATCGACATGGAGGACTCGAGCTGCACCTCCGCCACGCTCGACTTGTATCGCCGGCTGAGGGAGGAAGGGCTGAACAGCGTGGGCGTCGTGATCCAGGCCTGCTTGCACCGCTCCCTGGCGGACGTTCGCGCCCTGCCGGAAGGGGCCAACGTCAGGCTGTGCAAGGGGATCTACATCGAGCCGCGCGCCATCGCCTACCGCGACCGGGGGCTCGTCAGGAAGAACTACGTGCGGCTCCTGGAGGAGATGCTCGACCGAGGCTTCTGCGTCGGCATCGCCACGCACGACGAGGACCTCGTGTGGGAGGCCCTCCGCATCATCGACCTGCGGCGCCTCCCGAACCGGGCGTACGAGTTCCAGATGCTCCTGGGGGTGGACCCGGAACTCCGCGGCCTGATCGTGCGCGGCGGCCACCGGCTGCGGGTCTACGTCCCGTACGGATCCCACTGGTACGCCTACTCGCTCAGGCGCCTCAAGGAGAACCCGCGCCTCGCCGGGTACGTCCTCCTCAACCTCGTGAGGCGCCACGGGTCCTGAGGGCGCCGGATCGGCCGCGGGCCGGGGGAGAGGCCCCGCGCCTCAGGCGATCTCTCGATCGACTTCTTCCGCGGTATTTCTGGGGATCTCCGGTGGGTGCGTCGTGCCCTCGCGGCCGGCGCGGATCGGCGCGGCCTGCGGGAACGTGAGTGTGATCTCGGTCCCCTGGAAGGGGGCGCTCTTGACGCCGATGTCGGCGCCGATGAGGTCCAGGTTCTTGCGGGCGGCCCAGAGGCCCAGTCCGACGCCTCTTCTCTCCGGCTTGGTGGTGAAGAACGGCTCGAAGATGTGCGGCAACTGCTCCGGCCGGATGCCGATCCCGGTGTCGCGCACCCGGGCCACGACGCGGTCGTTCTCGTGCGCCGTCTCCACGACGATCGTCCCCCCGCCGAACGGCATCGCCTCCACGGCGTTGACGATGACGTTCAGGATCCCCTGGTGGACCCGCCCGGCCGATCCCATCACCGGAGGGATGACGGCGTAGCGCTCCTCGAAGGTGATCTTCTTCTCGCTGGCCCGGTGGCGGCACAGGAGGATCGCCTCGCGCAGGAGCGTGTTGACGCTGAAAGGGGCGCGCCCCGGCTTGGTCATGGCGTAGGAGGCCAGGTGCCGGAGCGTCGCCTGCAACCCGTCGGCTTGGGCGCCCAGGGCTGTGGCCGCCTGGCGCGCGGCGTCCGGAAGCGAAGCGTCCGCGGCCAGCGCCTTGACACCCGAGACCACCGCCTGCAGGGGCTCTTTCATCTGGTGCGCGGCGATCTCCAGGTAGGCGCCCAGCGACCGGAACGTCTCGCTCTCCATGATGTGGTCCTGGCTGAAGCGGAGTTCTTCCTTGAGCTCGAGAAGGGCGGCGAGGTCCTCCTTCTCGCGGCGCCGGTAGGCCAGCAGGAGGCCGACCAGGTAACCGCCGAGGAGGAGCAGGAACGCCAGCGCGCCTCGCAGAGTCCCCGGCGATCCGGCCGCGACCCACGCCGCTGCCCCCGCCACCCCGCCGGCGGCAGCGCCGAAGAACCCCTGCTTCGAGAACCAGAGCGGCGAGCGCTTTCGCTTCATGCGGCTTCCTCAGCCCCCGCCCGGGCCGCGCCCGGCGGCCTTCCTCGCGGCGTTGATCTCGGCCATCCGGACGGGGTTCTTGTTCGGCCCCTGGGGCGCCCGGTAAATCAGGTCTTCGACCGGCCGGCCACCGACGATGTGCTCCTCCAGGATGCGCCGGGCCTTCTCCGGCGTGACCCCCGCGTACCAGACGTTCTCGGGATAGACCACCACCATCGGACCGTTGCCGCACTGATTGAAGCAACCGGAATGGTTCACCCGGACCGTCAGCTTCAGGCCGCGCGCGGCGACCTGCTCCTTGAGCAGCCGGTGCACCTCGCCCGACCCGTCGAAGGGGCAGTACTCTCCGTGCGTGCAGACGAACACGTGCCGGACGTATTGGCCCACCAAGCCTCCGGGACGAGTCCGCAAGGTACCACACCGGGCGTCGGCGAAACAATGCGGCTTCGGATCACGAAGGAGCACATCACGGTCGGCCTGCGAAAGAACGGAGAGATCATCCGGCCACTGATCAACCCCGGAGCGGAGATCCATCTCTTCGGCCAGGAGGTCAACCCCGAGACGTGGGCGGTCTCAAAGTCCGATCTGAAGCGATGGCGGGGAGAGGAGAAGGCGGCGGCGCTGGCGGCGTGGATGGTGCTCGCGTCGTGAGGGTAGTGGACGAAGCGAGCGTCGCCCGGTGGCGCTACGGGCGGGGGCCGGGGCCCGGGGAGAGATCCAGACCGCGCAGGGCGGCGATCGTCTCCACGACTTCGCCGATCTTGTTGTTGGGGGTCGAGGCGCCGGCGGTCAGGCCGATGACGACCGCCCCGGCCGGGAGCCAGGCGGGCGTCACGGTCTCGGTCTTGCTGCCGTAGGGCTTGTGGCGGATGGCGCCGCCGGGTTCGAGGCAGGAGGCGTCCTCGATGTGGTAGGTGGGGGCGCTGCGCGCGGCCAGGGCGGCGAGGTGCGTCGTGTTGCTGCTGTTGTAGCCGCCGATCACCACCATCAGGTCGGGCTTCTCGGCGACCAGGGCGAGGACCGAGTCCTGGCGGTCCTGGGTGGCGCTGCAGATCGTGTCGAAGGCCCGGAACCTCTGCGGCAGCTCGGCCGCGCCGTAGCGCCCGGCGAGGGCCTGCCGGATCATCTCCTGGATCGCCAGGGACACCGATGACAGCATCGTGGTCTGGTTGGCCAGGCCGATGTGGCCGAGGTCGAGATCGGGGTCGAATCCGGGGGAGCAGGCGCCGGCGAAGCGCGTCAGGAACGCCCCGGGATCCCCGCCGCCGCCGATGTAGTCGCAGACGACCGCCGCCTCGTCCCTGTCGCGCACGACCAGGTAGCGGCCTCCCGGGTACTGGGAGGTGCGCGAGGCGGTGGCCCGCGTCTCCTCGTGGGCATACTTGCCGTGGATGAGCGCGGTGAAGCCGCCGGCGGAGAACCGGTCCACGTTCTTCCAGACGTTCATCACCGAGCCACATGTTGTGTCGACCAGGACGCAGCCTCGAGATCTGAGGGCTGCCAGCTCCTGCACCGTCACGCCGAAGGCGGGCAGGATGACGACGTCCCCCTCGCGCACCGTCTCCAGGCCGGGCCCGCTCCCGTCGGCCTTCCCGAGGAAGACGATGCCCATCTGCTCGAGCCGGGCGTTGACGTGCGGGTTGTGGATGATCTCGCCGGTGATGTAGATGGTCCGGTCGGGGAACTGGCGGCGCGTCTCGTAGGCGTACTCGACCGCCCGGTCCACGCCGTAGCAGAAGCCGAACTCGCGCGCCAGCAGGAAGGTGAGGTCGCCAACCGCGAGCCGGTAGCCGGCCTCCTTGATCCGGTCCACGAGCCGGCTGTGGTAGTCGGCCGCGAGGGCCGGCTCGATCGCCTCCTTGAGGCCGAAGCCGCGCTTGTAGTAGGTCGTCTCGGTCATCGCCGTCATCCGGTGGATTCTACCCGATCCGCCGCCCGGCTCACGGACCGGCGACCCGCTCCGGGCAGGAGGCGATGTTCATCCCGCTGCCGCGCAGGAAGTTCACCAGGGTGATGTTGAAGGCGCGGGCCGTCTCGATCGCCAGGGTCGTCGGCCCGGAGATGGCGCACACGACGGGGATCCCGGCCACCGCCGCCTTCTGCAGGATCTCGAACGAGGTCCTCCCCGACACCAGGAGGATGGTGTCGCCGAGGGGCGCTCCGTCGAGCGCCATCCGCCCGATCACCTTGTCCACGGCGTTGTGGCGGCCGACGTCCTCGCGGCAGACCCGCAGCCGGCCCGCGCCGTCGAACAGCCCGGAGGCGTGCAGCGCCCCGGTGCGCCCGAAGGAGGCCTGGGCCTCCAGGAGGCGGGCCGGGAGGTCTTCCAGGACGGCGCGCTCCACGCGCATCCCGGATGCCACCGGGCGGGCCTGGGTGGCCAGGGCCTCGAGCGACGCTTTGCCGCAGAGGCCGCAGGCCGCGCTGGCCATCAGGTTCCGCCGCAGCCTGCCCGGGTCGAAGGCGGCTCCGGGGACCAGGGAGATCTCGACCACGTTCAATTTGGCGGCCTCCTCCGCCTCCGAATCCTTTTCCGACCCCGAACGGTCCTCCGAACGGCACTGCCGGATGGTGCCGATCTCGCTCAGGGAGGCGACCACGCCCTCGGTCAGGGAGAAGCCGGCGGCGAGCTCGACGTCGTGGCCGGGAGTCCGCATGATGACGGCGAGGCTCTCGCCCTCCACCCGGATCTCCAGGGGCTCCTCGACGACGACCCAGTCGGCGACCTCGCTCCGGCCGCCGTCCTGGATCTTCCAGATCGTCCTCTTCTCGACCGGCTCCTGGGGCATGCCCGTCATTCTACAGGAGGCGGTCCCTCCCGGCGGGCCCCTCCGGGGCCGCGGCGTCCGCGCCGCGCCTTCCATCCGCCGGCGCACTTTGGACTTGACAGTGGAGGGCCCTTCTGCAAAGGTATGCCGTTTTCCCGGCAATCTACGCGGGTTCCGTCTTCGAGAGAGTGCGATGCGACGCTCGATCATGAGGGCGATCTTCCTGACGATCCTGGCCGGGATCGGCCCGGCCGGGGAGGCCCGGGCGCAGAACCGCGAGAAGGCCTGGGAGATCATGCCGTACCTCGGTTACGTCAAGTTCGGGAGCGAGGCCGAGGTCGCGGCCGTGTCCGGCCCCAACGACAGGCTGCAAATCAGCCTGGAGGACGACCTGACCTACGGGTTCCGCTTCGCCTATCACTACACCAAGAAGCAGATGATCGAGTTCGCGTTCGCCGGCGCGGCGACCGCGGGCACGGCGGACGGCACGATCTTCAACAACACGACGATGATGTTCGAGGCCAAGACGGCCGACTTCAGCGCCGACCTGCTCACCGGGAGGATCAACTACATCTACAATTTCTTCCTGCACCGGCGGGACAAGGTGGTGGTGTACGTCACCGGCGGCATCGGCTTGATCAATTTCAGCACCTTCGGATCGTCCGCCGACCCGGATATGCAGAAGAACCTGGATACCCTCGTCGGGGACGAGAACGACTTCCTCCTCAACTACGGCGGGGGCCTGCGGCTGTTTGGCGGCGAGAAGAGCGGCTTCCGCATCGACGCCCGTCAGATCAGGTACTCCACGAGCGAGCGCGGCTCCCGGGACTATCTCGAGTTCACGATGGGTCTCACCCTGGTCCTCGGCGGCGCCTGATCGGCGGGGCCCGGCGCGGTCAGGAGCCCAGCACCGCCGCCATCATCTCCTCCAGGGTCCCGGCGTGCTCCCCCAGCGCCAGCCAGTGCTTCATCAGCACCAGCCGGAGCGCCCCGAGCGAATCGACGTCGCGCGCGGCGAACGGCAGGGCCCGGCAGGCCAGGTCGGCCGGGAGGTTGAAGCGCGACAGCAGGACGGGGGGGCGTCCGGGGCCGCCCACCGAGAGCCTGCCGTAGACCTCCCCGGTGGCACGGTCGATCGCCCCGAGAGTGACGCCACTGTCCTCGACTCCGGATCGGGGCAGCCGGACAAGGCACAGGATGTCGAGATCCGGCTCGTGCAGGGGTCGGGCGAGCGGGGCCTCCAAGGCCCGGGCGTGGAACTCGCGGGCGACGCGCAGGCCGGCCCCCACGATGGCGCCGTAACCCGAGGCGTCGAGCGGCACCACGCGGTGCGTCAGCCAGCAGGCGGCGGCCGCGGCGCCCGGGCGGGACCCCTCCAGGCTGATCGTTCCCAGGTTCGGCCGGTCGGCGAGGTGGTAGGTGTAGGGGGCGGTGTTCAGGAGCGGGCGCTTCAGGGCCTCGTCTCTGTAGAGGATCGCCCCCGCCCCGTAGGGGGAGAGCCCGTGCTTGTGCGGGTCGATGGTGACCGAGTCGGCGCGCCCCAGCGCCCGGATCTGCCGGTAGGCATACTCCGAGAGCCCCGTCCGCTGCCGCGCCGTCGCCTCGGTCAGGAGCGTTCTGCCCGGGCCCCGAAGGCAGGCGCGGGCGTACCCCCCGTAGGCGGCGTCCACGTGCAGGTGGAAGCCGTGCCGCTCCCGGAGTTCGAGGATCGCCTCGAGCGGATCGATCGATCCGGTGCCGGTCGTCCCCAGGTTGGCGACCACGAGGGCGGGACGCTCCTTCTCGAGGATGCGGGCGAGGTGATCCGGGTCCATGCGGAAGCGGGCGTCCACCTCCGCCTCGATGACCCGCGGGATCCGCAGCAGGGCGGCGTTGCGCTTCCAGGAATAGTGGGAGGCGCGGGAGAAGACGACCGGCCCCTCGGGCCGAGAGTCGCGCACCGCCCACAGCGCCTCCAGGTTCGCCAGGGATCCCCCGGAGCACAGGTGCCCCCACCCCGCCGCGCGCCCCCCCGCCATGAACCCGCTGAGGCGCAGGAGGTCGTCCACGACCTCCAGCTCCATCTCGGTCGTGGCCGGCCCCCCTTCGTAGGCGTGGTTGTTCGGGTTGATCAGCATCGCCGCCAGGTACCCGAGCACGGCCGGGACCGCCGGGTCCTTGATCATCTGGGCCGCGTAGCGCGGGTGGAAATAGGGGGCGTTGGAGCGCAGGCGGTCGAGCAGTTCCCCGAGCGCGGCGTCGAGGTCGCCGGCCGGCGCGGCCGTCTCGCGGGCCTCCCCGCGGGCTCCCTCGCCAGCCCCGGGCTGGAAGGCCTCCTCCCGGTAGCGCCTGTGATCCTCCAGGATGCGTCCGATGCGGGCCCGGAGGGAATCGATCCCTTCGCCGCGCACACCGAGGAACAGGAAGGAGGGGAGGGGCGGTTCCGCGGGGCCGCTCATTCGCCCGCCGTCTCCGGGAGCGCCGCGTCGATCGCGTCGATCAGCACGATGTTCTCGCCGATCGACCTGATCGCCAGGAAGGAGGTCACCAGGTGCATGCCGAGGCCGACGAGCGCCAGGGAGCCGTGCGCCCAGCCGGGGATCACGCGCGTGTGCGCGCCCCCTCCGATGATGAACGCCGCCATGATCACGAGGGGCGTGAAGGTGAGCCAGGGGAACAGTTGCGACTTGAAGTGCCGGGTCCTCCCGGCCAGGTCGCCGCTGAGACCATATTCTCGTACGACCTTTTTGATGCGGCTCCCGGTGCCGACGAAGTAGAATAGCGTCATCGCGTAGGTGAACAGAACCACCACGGTTCCGAACAGGGCGAAGCGGATGTGGCTTCCGGCTCCCAGCGAGCCGGCGGAGGTCCGGAAGCCCTCGTAGGTGATCCAGGCGAGCAGGGCCACCGTCGCGAGGAACAGGAACCCGAGGATTCTGGCGACCGGCACCCTGTGCAGCATGGCCCGCATTATAGAGGAGACCGCGTGGGAACTGACGACCGGGATGGCAGGCCTGGCAGGGAAGCGCCGCGGGGCGGATCTCCGGAGCCGGCCGGGGCGGCGTTCGACAGGCAGGTTCTCCTGCAGCGGGTGCGCCGGGCGCTGCGGCGCTCGGCCGACCGGGACGACCGGCTCCGATCGGTGGTCCGCATCCTGAGCCGGGGCGTGCGGAAGTACACCTGGACCGGCATCTATCTCCTCGAGGGCGGCGCCCTGGTCCTGCACAACCAGGCCGGTCTGCCGACGCCGCACGAGACGATCCCGATCGGCCAGGGGATCTGCGGCCTGGCGGCGCGCGAGCGCCGGACGGTGGTGGTTCCCGACGTGGGGAAAGATCCCCGCTACCTCGCCTGCAGCCACCTGACCCGCTCCGAGATCGTGGTGCCGATCTTCAAGGAGGGGCAGGTGGCGGGGGAGATCGACATCGACAGCGACCTGCCGGACGCCTTCGACGAGGAGGATCGGCGGCTCCTGGAGGAGGCCGCTCGCCTCGTTGGCGAGGCGCTGTGAGGGGCGGAGGGCGGCGCCTTCAGGCCGCCCAGCGCGGCAGCCGATTCTTCAGGAAGTGGTCCAGCCCGAGGGCCCTGCCTGCGGCGGTCGCGTAAATCGTGACGAGCAGGAGGGTGAAGACGGCCGGCTGCTCGACGCTCAGCAGGGGAACGCCGCTGGCAAACAGGAAGTTCAGGCAGAGGAACGCCCCCCCGAGCGCCGCGAGCCGCGTGGCGCCCCCCAGCAGGAGCGCCGCACCGACGGCGATCTCGCCGTAGGTCACCAGAAAGGCGAAGACCTCGGCGTGCGGAATCGCCGCCTTCTGCAGGAACGGGACGTAGAACGCGTAGCGCGTCTCGCCGGCCCACCGCCGCAGCGTCTCGCGGAGCGCCGACCCGCCGAAGCCCGCCGTCGCCTTTTCGATCCCGTACATGAGGAAGAAGTAGCCGGTGAAGAGCCTGGCCGGCAGCCCGGCCAGCGGCGAGCTGTAGTCCTCGATCCTGCCCTTAAAGAACCCCATGGACGCCTCCTGTCGCGCCGGGCGCCCCTCCGGGCTCGGCCGCGGTTCTGCCTCCTGCGCCTGCTGCACGCATGCACCGGATTTTCTCCGGGCCTCCTTTCCGGGGCCCGGTGGGAATGGGAGAATCGCTGTCGTTCAGGGGAAGGGCAGACGGGTGCCCGACCCCGATTCCCCCGCCGTGCGGACCGCCGCGGTTCGCACGGCTTCTTTCTTGCCCGCCGGTCTGCCGGTCGCCGGTGAACGCTTTCGGATGGAGGGCCCGGGCGACCTCCTCGATGCCGCTCACCACCCGCGGCCCGGGCCGCTGGATCGAGTCGCTCACGAGCAGGATCCTGCCGCGCCGCACCGCCGGGACGGACGCCCACGCGGGATCGCCCGGCAGCCTCTCCGCGAGCGGCCGGTTCTCCTTCGTCATCAGGATGACCTCGGGCGCCGCCGCGACCGCCGCCTCCAGGTCGAAGGCGGGCCAGGCACCCGGCGCCCCGGCGGTGATCGAGGCGCCCCCGGCCCGCCGCAGGGCGTCGGTGAGAAAGGAGGCTCTCCCCGGGACCACCAGCGGCTCGCCCCAGACGATGAACAGGACGCGCGGTGGCCGAAGGCCCGCCACGCGCGAGCCGATCGCCGCGAGGCGCCGCCGCAGGCCATCCGCCAGGAGCCGCGCGCGCTCCGGGGTCCCGAGCGCCGCCCCCAGGCTTTCGAGGGCGGCCAGGGTGCTTTCCACGTCGGGAGTGTGCAGGGTGTAGAGCGGGAGCGCGAGGGCCGCCGCCTGGGAGGCCAGGGACGGGTCG
>JACQNT010000157.1 GCA_016202915.1 Acidobacteriota bacterium | reverse complement strand
GGCCGGGGACACCGAACCCTCGTCGGGCCCGACGACCCGCATGGTCCTGAGGCACCAGAACTGGGCCGTCGTGGAGAGATCGGCCACCTCGAGGACCTCGTCCGTCGAACCGTAGTAGTAGCGCTTGGTGCGCAGGTGGCGGCAGAGACCGGGGAGGCCGTCGGCGGGGAGTCTTTCGCCGGGGGACCTTTCGCCGGGTTTGTCGCTCATGACGGTGTGAGGTCCGGCGGCGCGCCGGCCAGGTCGAGCAGGGCCCGGCGGATCAGCGCCTTTGCCAGCGGGACCTTGTAGCCGTTGTCCGCCAGCGGGGCCGCGTCCTTGAGGGCGGCGGCGGCCGCGCGGCCGGCGGCCGCCGCATCGACCGCCCCGCCGACGATCTCCTTCTCCGCCTCCGCCGCCCGCCAGGGGACCGGGGCCACTCCTCCCAGCACCAGCCGCGCCTCCGCGCAGGATCGGCCGGCCATCTTCAGCGAGACGGCGACGCTCACCAGGGCGAAATCGAACGAGTCCCTCTCCTTGAACTTGAGGAAGGAACTCCGGCGCCCGGCGGCGGACGAGGCGGAGGGAGGCACGATGACCTCGGTGACGATCTCCCCGGCCACGAGGACCGTCTCGTGATCGAGCCGCTCCGAGGGAAGGACGTAGAAGCGCTCGAGCGGCAGCTCCCTCGCGCCCTTGGGGCCGGCAATCGCGACCCGCGCGTCGCAGGCGACGAGCGCGGGCGCCAGGTCGGAGGGGTGGACGATGAACGACGGCCCGCCGCCCAGGATGGCGTGGTACCGGCTCTCGCCCGTCGTCGTGAAGCAGACGTCCCCTCCCTTTTTCAGGCACCTGTGCAGCGCCGACCGGTAGTACCAGCAGCGCGGGCGCTGGCAGAGATTGCCGCCGACGGTGCCGACGTTGCGGATCTCGGGCGACCCGACGCTCAGCGCCGCTTGCGCGATCGCCGGGTACTCGCCCCGCACCCTGTCGTGATCGGCCAGGGCGGTCAGGGTCGTAAGCGCCCCGACGCGCAGCGTCCCGTCGGCCGCGGAGCGGATCCCCTCGAGCCCCGGCACCGCTTTGAGATTTACCAGGGTCCGCGGGGAGATCAGGCGGTCCTTCAACTCCCCGAGCAGATCGATCCCGCCGGCGAGGAGGCGCGCTTCTGCCCCCTCGCGCGCCAGGATGCCGGCGGCGGCTTCGAGGGAGTCGGGCTCGGCGACGGCGAAGCGGCGCATCTCAGGCCTCTCCGGTCCCGGCGAGGAGGGCCAGGACCCGGTCGGGCGTGATCGGCAGATCGCGCACGCGGGCCCCGATGGCGTTGCTGACGGCGTTGGCGATGGCGGCTGCCGTCGGCACGATCGGCGGCTCGCCGAGCCCCTTCACGCCGATGCTGTTGGTCGGATCGTAGACGTCCACCATGATCGGCACGATCTCGGGCATCTCCAGGGTCCCGGCGATCTTGTACTCCTCCAGGCTGGTGTTCATGACGATCCCCGTCGGGCGGTCCATGACCCGCTGCTCGAGGAGGGCGTACGACAGGCCCATGATCACCCCGCCGTTCACCTGGCTCTCGGCGGTCAGCCTGTTGACCGTCCGCCCGCAGTCGTGGGCCGCGGCGATCTTCACGACCCTCACCCGGCCGGTGGCGGTGTCCACCTCGACCTCGGCGAACTGCGCCCCGTACGACTCGACGCCGGTCCCCTTGTAGTTCTCCGCCCGGGAGGCGTGCGCCGAGATGATCGCCGTCTTCAGCCGCGAGGCGGCCCGCGCCAGGGGCATCGACTTCGACCCGTCCCGGGCGCGCACCAGGCCGTCGCGCAGCTCCAGGTCCTCGGGGCGCGCTCCCAGGGCCGGCGCCGCTTCCTTCAGGATCTTCTCCCGGGCCCCTTCGGCCGCGGCGCGGACGGCGGGAAGGATGGATGTGAGTGTCACGCTGCCGCCGGAGGCCGGCGAGTACATCCCGGTCGCCGTATCGCCCAGGACGACGCGCACCTGCTCGGGCTTCAGGCCGAGGACTTCGGCGGTCACGATCGCCATCGCCGTGCGGGTGCCGCCCCCGATGTCCTGCGTGCCGCAGACGCAATCCACCCGGCCGTCGGAGTGGATGGTCACCGCGGCGTCGGCCGGCGGGCCGCCGTACACGCCCCAGATCGCCGTCCCCATCCCGAAGCCCCGGCGCACCGTCCCGCCCGCGGCGGCGGCAGGCCGGCGGGCCGGCGGCCGGCGCCGCCCCCAGCCGATCTCCTTCGCCGCCAGGTCGTACTCGGCCATGAGGGCCTTGGCCGGCTTGTCGATGTAGTTCCTCTTGCGCAGATCGAGCGGGTCGATGCCGAGGCGATCGGCCAGTTCGTCGAGCGCCGATTCCAGGGCGAACGACCCCTGCGGGAAGCCGGGGGCCCGGAACGGCATGGCGAAGCCGGCGTGCGTGTGCACGTCCTGCTCCTCCGTCTTCACGTTGGGGCAGGAGTAGATCATCCGCACCGGGCCCGACACGCCGGCCCCTCCAGCGATGCCGCCCGTGCCGTACGACCGGAGATGGATCGCCGTGAGGGCGCCGTCCCGCTTCGCGCCGATCTTGATCCACTGCACCGAGGACGGGCGGTTGCCGGTCGCCAGGTTCTCCTCGCTCCGCTCGAGCATCAGCTTCACCGGCGCCTGCGCCTGCTTCGCGAGGAGGGCAGGGATCACGCCCGTCACCCCGGCCCCGAACTTGGCCCCGAAGCCGCCGCCGAGGTGCTCGCTCACCACCCGCACGTCGGAGGAGGGGACCTTGAAGAACTTCGCCAGGTCGTCGCGGAACCCGAACACCCCCTGTGTCGAGGCCCAGACCGTCAGCCTGTTGCCCTCCCAGCGGGCCACGGCGCCGTGGGTCTCCAGGGCGTTGTGCAGGGCGACGGGCGTGGTGTAGGTCCCCTCGACCACGACCTCGGCCTCCCTGAGGCCGGCTT
>JACQNT010000141.1 GCA_016202915.1 Acidobacteriota bacterium | reverse complement strand
GCCCCGGGCGACCCGGGATTCGCGGCGCTCCTATCGGCGCTTCGGACCATCCTCCCGGTCTATGGCGCGACGCTGGGCGGGATCGCCGGCCACTTCTTCTTCGGCGCGCTCTGGCGCCGCCTGTTCCGCGGCGGCAGCGCGGCGACCCGGCAGTGGCTGCTCCGGGCGCAGTTCATCGTGTGCGCCGCGGCGCTCCTGTTCCTCGTTCTGCGCTGAAGTCGTCCGGGCGGGCCTCGCCCGGCCGCCGGGGCCCGCGATCGTCAGCCGATCAGGTACGGTTCCTGTTCGACCGGCACGCCGGCGCGCCGTGAGCGGCGGCGGAGGGAGAAGGCGATGACGAACGGCCCGAGCCTGCCGAAGAGCATCGTCGCCACCAGCACGATCTGGGCGGCCGCCGGGAGGCCCGGCGTGATGCCGCGGCTGAGGCCGACGGTGCCGACCGCCGAGGCCGATTCGAACCAGGTCCCGTGGACCGCCCCGCCCGTGGTCCAGCGAAGGAGCAATCCGCTGGCGATGAAGGCGGCCGGCAGAGCGAGCGCGACCACCAGCGCCCGGAGCCTGAGCCATGGCGGGGACCGCCGGTCCAGGAGGGTCCAGAGGGTCGTCGTCTTGATCCCGCCGGCGGTGGAGCCGGGCGCCCCGCCGATCAGCATGAGAAGGACGAGGAGCGCCGACGCGGGGAGCGTCAGGCCGGCAAGATCGACGGTCTGGAAGCCGGCGGTGCGCGAGGAGATGGAGAGAAAAAGCGCGTTCATGAGGCGCGTCCCCCGCGGGGCGGCGGAGAAGACGCCGCCGCGCTCGATGGCCCACAGGCCCAGCCCTCCCGCGACGATCAGGACCGCCGTCGCCCGCAGCGCCGCTTTCGCCTGGGGTGACAGCGGCCCGCTCCGGCGCCGGGCGCCGCGCCGCGCCGCCGCGCCGCACAGATCCCAGGCGACGCCGAAGCCGATCCCTCCCGCGACCACGAGCGCGCCGATGATCAGGAGCGTGGCCGCGTCGTCCATGTGGCGGGCCAGCCCGTCGGCGTGCAGTGAGAAGCCGGCGTTGCAGAAGGCGGAGACGGCGTGGAAGATCGCCAGCCAGATCCGCCGGCCGATCCCCTGGTCCGGATCGCGCCAGACAAGGAAGAGAAGCGCCGCTCCGGCGGCCTCGATCAGGACCGTGAGCAGGAGCGGACGGAAGAGGGCCGAGCGGACCTGCGGCAGGGCGTCCGCTTCGGAGATCTCCGCCAGGCCGGTGTGCTCTCTTTCGCTCAGCGCCCGGCCGGCCAGGAGCGCCACCGATCCGGTGAGCGTGAGGAGGCCGAGGCCGCCCAACTGGATCAGCCCGAGGATGACCGCCTGCCCGAACCCCGACCAGTGCGTCCCGGTATCGACCGTCGTGAGGCCGGTCACGCAGGCGGCGGAGGTGGCGGTGAACAGCGCCTGGACCCAGGTCGTGGAACGCCCGGGGGCGGCGGCGCCGGGAAGGCGCAGGAGGATCGTCCCGGCGCCGATCAGAGCCGCGAAGCTCGTCCACAGGGCGGTGGCCGCCCCGAGGGGCAGCGCCAGGAGAGCGCGCTGGAACCACGGGGACTTCAGAACCACGAGGAAGACGAGGTAGCCCTGGATGGCGAGGACGGGGAGGGCCTCGAGAGGCTCGTGCGCCCCGTGGCCGATGAGATAGCGGAACTCGGGGGACTGCCGCAGGGCGGAGGCCCCCGCGACCCCGAAGAGGAGGATCGCGATCAGGACGTAGTCCAGGCGGTGTTCCTTCAGGTAGGCGAACGGGCGCGGGACGGTGGCCGGCTTGGCGCACTGCAGCAGGACGAAGATGAACGCGCACCCCGTCTCCACCTCCCGCCACAGCGGGCGCAGCGGGCCCGGCCCCGATCCGTAGTCCGCCAGGAGCGCCCCGAGCGCCATCACGGCGGCGGCCGCCATGCCCAGCGTGAGCCGCTTCTCGGCGCGCCCGGCGCGCGCCTCGAAGCCTTCGTCGAGCCGCCCGCCTCTCCGGCGCCGCGCGGAGGCGTTCCGGCGGCTCATGGGGCGGGTGGTCGGTCGATCGGAGGCTCCAGCCGCGTGAGGCGGCCGCTGAGGAGGGTGAGGTTGGGCAGCCAGACCTCCTCTCCGCCGTCCGTCCTGACGATCGTGTGCAGGAGGTCGCGACGCACGACGGTGCCGCGCGCCCCCTCGACCTCGAGGCGCGAGCCGGCGGGCGCGGCGCGGACGTAAGCCAGGAGGATGCCGGCGGCGATCTGGCGGGCGGCCGGGACCAGCGCCAGGGCGGCGACGAGGAGGACCAGGAAGAGCACGGCAAGCATCGCCTGGCCGCCCTCGCCGGGCACGAGGAGCGCCAGGAGGGCCGCCGCCAGCAGGATGATGGCCGCCCGGGCAATCGACTCGCTGAGGGCCGCCGTGTCGGTCCTCGGGTCGCCCGCAAGGGCGGCGCGGCCCGCCCGCGCGCGGGCGAACAGCATGCGATTCAGCCTGAGGGCGCCTCGCGCCGCGGCCAGGACGACCAGGGCGGCCGCCAGCGGGGGCAGCCAGTCGAGCAGCCTCCCGAGGCCGCCCGCGAGGAGGTCGGTCACGAAAAGGAGCATGTCCCAGGCGTAGGACTGCGTCCTCGGGAACTGGGCGAACAGGACGACCAGGAGGGCGTAGCCGAAGCCGAGGAAGAGCGCGGCGCGCAGGAGCCACAGCGATCGCAGCCGTAGCCTCCGGTAGCCTCGCGGCTTGAGAAGGGTGATCCCCATCACCGTGAGGGCCGGCAGGGTCGCCTGCGGCCGCTGCCTGACTCGCTCGCGCAGCCGCTCGATGAGGCGGAGCCCGGCCCACAGCAGGAGGAGGATCGCCACCGGGTAAATCATCCTGATGACCCAGCGGCCGATCAGGACGAGCGAGAACATCTCGCTCTTGCGCCGGCCGAGTTCTTTCCGGATCAGGTCGGCCCACAGGTTCGCGAGGACGGGCGGGCTGCTGTCGTACGCGACGGCGTCCTCCGGGGTTACCTCGAGGACCGGCTCGCCCCCCGCCTCGATGATGACGGAGTCGCCGCGCGTGACGGCGATGACCTGCTCGGGGCCGACCTTCGGATCGCGCAGCGCCACCGCCAGCCTGCGGTTGGCCAGCTCGGCCCTCTCCGCCGGGCTGATGCTCCCGACCGGCGCCCTCAGCACGAACAGGTCCGTCCCCCCGATCCGGACGACGCCGGCGGCTGGCGCCGCCGCTTCCCGGGACGGGACCGCCGGGGCCGGCCCGGGGGCCTCCGCCGGGATCGCTCCGTCGAAGGCAACCGAGGGCAGCAGGAGCGCGACGGGGAAAAGGAGGAGGGCGATCGGGGAGGCCGTGGTCCGGCGGCTGCTGTGAGCCTTCATCAGGGGTCCCCTCCGGAGAGGCGCGATTCTAGCCCGAGAGGCGCTGGATCGGAAACGGCGCGCGCCGATCGGCATCGCACGGTGCGCCTCAGCCGCGCGGCGGGTTGACGGAACGGCGGCGCCACATTACCATCGGAGCCGGCATGGAGGACAACGTGAGCGCGGAGATCGATCTCAACCTCGGGCGGGCGGTGCGTCTGCTCCAGAAGGCGTACGAGCGGCAGAGCGCCGGCGACTACGAGGAGGCGATCCTCCTGTACAAGGCCTCGATCGAGGCCTGCCCGACCGCCGAGGCCCACACCTACCTGGGCTGGACCTACAGTTTCCTGAAGCGCTACGACGAGGCGATCGAGCAGTGCAAGATCGCCATCACCCTCGACCCGGAGTTCGGGAACCCGTACAACGACATCGGCTCCTACCTGATCCACAAGGGGCAGATCGACAAAGCGATCCCCTGGCTCGAGCAGGCCAAGAAGGCCCGGCGCTACGAGCCGCGCCACTTCCCCTACCTGAACCTGTACCGCGTCTACATGAAGCTGGGCCATCTCGACAAGGCGCAGCGCGAGCTGCAGCAGGCCCTGTTCATCCAGCAGAGTCTCGAGTTGCAGGTGGGCGGTTCCGTGGACGACGACGCGAACGCCACGGTCAACTAGCGGGCGCGCCGCCGCCGAAACGTCCGTCCCGCCCCGTGTCTTCCGCGCTCCGATCGTGTAGACTCGCGTGTTCCGTTTCAAGGCCATCTCTTTCGAGGAGAGAGCGCATGTCCCGATCCGCGCATCGCGTCGCACTGTCCCGGGCCGCTGTGGCGGCCCTCCTGATCCTGGCCGCAACGCCCCCTTCCCCCGGCGGGGCCGCCGACACGCCCCCCGATGGCTTCTACCGTATGTCGTCAGGCGGCGGCGAGCCCTCGAGGCTGACCTGGCACCCGATGCCGGACCAGGCCATCGGCTGGACGGGCGACGGCAAGATTCTGTTCCGCAGCCGGCGCGACCATCCGCACGGCGACTATCGCATCTACAGTGTGGCGCCGGAAGGCGGCGTGGCCAACCTCGTCCCGCTCGAGCCCGCGGCCTGGATCTCGTTCGAGCCCGGCGAAAAGCGCGTCGCCTTCCAGAAGATCGGCCTCGAGTTCCACAACTGGAAGCGCTACCAGGGGGGCGAGGCGGAGCAGATCTACGTCGGCACCCTCGACCCGATGTCCTTCAAGGAAGCGACAGACTGGAAGGGGAAGGACGCCTTCCCGATGTAGGCCCAGGACGGGCGGACCTACTTCGTGACCGACCGCTGGGGCCGCCCGAACCTCGCCTCGATGAAGCCCGATGGCGGCGACGTCAGGCGGCACACGACGTTCGAGGACTACGACGTGCGCTGGCCTTCGCTCGGGGACGGCACGATCGTCTTCCAGCACAAGATGGACATCTGGGCCTACGACCTCGCGGGCGGCAAGGCGCAGCAGGTGTCGATCACGCTGCCGAGCGACCGCATCCAGGTACGGGAGCGCTTCGTGCCGCAGCAAGGACCCGGTCTTCTCCCCGGACGGCAGGAGCCTCGCCGCCTGGACCGAGGTGGAGGGAGAGGAGCAGCTGCTCCTCTACACCGCCGACAACAGTGCCCCCCCGAAGGAGCTCGGCACGCAGGAGCCGGGGTGGCACGCCTGGACGGCCTGGTCGCCGGACGGCAGGCGGCTCGCCTGGGGCGACCACAAGTTGCGGTTGATCGTGGCCGACGCCGCGAGTGGCGCCACCAGCGTCGTGGACACGGGTGAGTTCGAGATCAGGACTTACGAGTGGTCGCCCGACAGCCGCTACCTGGCCTACGACGTGTCGACGGGGAACGGCTTCAACCAGGTCCGGCTCTGGGACGGCCAGACGAAGACCGTCCACGACTTCAGCGACCCGATGTTCAACTCCCACTCGCCGACCTGGGACCCGAAGGGGAAGTATCTCTATTATCTCTCCGACCGCTGGATCAACCCGCACCTCGACCGTTTCGAGTCCCGCTTCATCGTCCAGAAGGCGGCCCTGCCGGTCGTCGTGGCGCTCCAGGCAGACGGCAGGCTGCCGTTCGCGCCGCGGGGCGGCGTCGATCCGAAGACCGACGACGCGAAGAACGAGGAGAAGAAGGAGGGCGGGAAGAAGGACGGCGACGCCAAGAAGCAGGAGGAGAAGGTCGAGCCGATCCGGATCGACTTCGACGGCATCATGGAGCGCGTCGTCCAGGTCCCGGTGCCGCCGGGGGATTTCTTCGGGCTCAAGGCGGTCGAGACGAGGACTTCCGCCGTCCCGCTGGCCACCCT
>JACQNT010000142.1 GCA_016202915.1 Acidobacteriota bacterium | reverse complement strand
TTCCAGTACCGGGTGACCGACGGCGCGCTGTGGTCAGCGGTGGCCACGGTGCTCCTGACGGTGACGCCGGTGAACGACGCGCCGGTGCTCGAGCCGCGCGCCGACAGGATCGTGCTTGAGGACCAGCTCCTGGAGGTCCAGCTCGCGGCGGCGGACGTCGACGGCGGCGCGCTGGGCTTCGGGCTGGTCTCGGGGCCGGCGGGAATGACGGTCGACGCCACGACGGGGCTCCTCGCGTGGACGCCGGGGGAGGCCGACGGCGGCAGCGTGGTCGACGTCGTCGTGGAGGTCACGGACGGGCTCGAGAGCGCGACGACGGGGTTCCGGGTGCGCGTCGACGAGATGCTGGCTGGCACGGCGGGGGTCGACAAGGTATCGGTCAGCCAGTCGAGCAGCGGCGTGGTGACGGTAACGATCAACGGCGTCGCCCAGGTGCTGCCCGCGGGCACGCAGGGCTTCGGGCTCCTGCTGGGTGACGGCAACGACATGGTGGTGATCAGTGGACTGACGCTCGAGCTGTACATCGACGGCGGCGCCGGCAACGACGTGCTCCGGGCGTACTCGACGGTGACGGGGCCGCTGACGCTGCTGGGCGGGCCGGGGAACGATCAGCTGGCCGGCGGCGCGGGCAACGACGTGCTCGACGGGGGCGAGGGCGACGACGTCCTGATGGGCAGCTACGGCGACGACCTGCTGGTGGGCGGGACGGGGAACGACCAGGTGGCGGGCGGCGTGGGGAACGACGTGGTGGCGGGGGGCGAGGGCGACGACCGGATCACGTGGCAGGTGGGGGACGGCGAGGACGCGGTGGCCGGAGGCGGTGGCACGGATCTCCTGACGGTGAACGGGTTCGTGTACGACGACGCGTTCGAGATCGGTGGGATCGGGGGCGGCGCGGTCGGGGTGACGTGGACGACGGGGACGCCGGGGCAGTTGGCGTTCGCCGAGGTCGAGCAGTTGCTGGTGCAGCTCAAGGACGGCCATGACCGGCTGGTGCTGGGGGACGTGAGCGGGACAGGGCTCGTGAGCGCGACGGTGGACGCGGGGACGGGCAACGACGTGGTGGACGCCTCCGCCACCGGGATCCCGGTGGCGCTGTAGGGGGGCGACGGCAACGACACGCTGCTCGGGGGCAGCGGGGACGACACGCTCACTGGGGGCAACGGGGACGACGCGCTGGACGGCGGGGCGGGGACGGACGTGCTCGACGGGGGCGCCGGAGTGAACGTGCTGACGGACTCGTTGACGGCCGCCCCGCTGAGCCCCTCGACGACGCTGAAGAGTCTGGTGGACTGGCAGGGGCGGGCGCGGCTGGGGCTGGCGGTGGCGGCGGGGACGCAGGGACTGCCGGGCGGGGCGCGTCCGTGGGTGCGGGACTGGGTGGAGGACTTCGAGGAGGACCTGGCGCTCGGGCCCAACGCCGAGCTCAGCATCACCATCTGAGCGATCAGATCCGATGCTGTCGGCGTCTTTTACACTTCGGTGGGGCTTCCAGAAAACGAGCGAAATCTCGTTGATTTCGTGGCCGTTCTCCGGACGGTCTGGTGGCATCGCTCGTGCAGGATCGATTCTGAAAGGCAAAGGTCGCTGGAGAGGTGACAGAGCGATGAAGAGAGGCTGGGCGACTCTGATGGTGGCTGCCGCGTTGGCGTGGGCCACCGGCGCCTCGGGAAGCACGTGGATCGAGGATCCCCTGGGGACGGGCGCGGACGCCGGCAAGACTCTGGCGACGGCCCAGGTGACGAGCGGGGCCGGATCACTGACGGCTATCTCCGGCGTGCTCGATCCGGGGGACGATCCACTGGACGCAGTCGACCTGTTCAAGATCGTCGCGGCGGGGACCGAGATCACCGCGACGAGTGACGTCGGCAATACAGATACGTTCCAGATCTTTCTCTTCGACGCCTCAGGAAAGGGTGTCAAGGGCGGGTTTACATTCCCTGGCGACCAGCTTGATTTCACCGTCCTCACGCAGGGCGCCACTTACTACCTCGCGATTACGCTGACCGGTTGGTTCCCGTACGACTCGTCTGATTCCCCGCTCTTCGATGAGTCCTTCTTCGACCTCAACTCCGCAGCAGGCGCCTTGGAGTACTGGTCATCGAACCCGGGGGTCACGCAAGACCCGCCGTTCACTCTCGAGCTGCTGGGCGTCGAGCCCGCCACGCAGGCCGTGCCCGAGCCGGCGACGCTGCTCTTCCTGGGCTCCGGCTTGCTCGGACTCGGCGGGGCCGCCTGGAGGCGCCGCCGCCGGTAGCTCGCCTACTCTTCTATCGACGTCCTGCAGCAGCGCGTCCGCGGTCCCGTCCGTCCTG
This sequence comes from Acidobacteriota bacterium, assembly GCA_016202915.1. Taxonomy (GTDB): domain Bacteria; phylum Acidobacteriota; class Polarisedimenticolia; order Gp22-AA2; family Gp22-AA2; genus JACQNT01. The sequence goes on along the minus strand of JACQNT010000142.1, from coordinate 250 downwards.
CTGTCGCGCTCGGAGCCGCCCGCAGAAGAGCAGCCGGGCCCGCACAGATGATAGACTGAGCGCGTGGCGCGTGAGATCACGGCTCGCAAGATCACGCGGCGTGGCCCGGAGGACGACGTCGGCCTGGAAGACTGGCCGCGGGTTTCGCCGGACGAGCGCTTCGCCGAGGCCTGGCGGTTGAGCGAGGAGATCTGGCGGCTCAAGGGCTGGGATCCCGGTGAACCCGGACTTTCGCGATCTGTTGCGCGCG
>JACQNT010000143.1 GCA_016202915.1 Acidobacteriota bacterium | reverse complement strand
TCCTGGAGGTCCTGCTCGAGCAGGAAAGGCGCGAGACAGGGCTCAACCTGGCCAGGATGAACCCGTACCTCGCGATGAGCGCTCTTTACAGGTTCGTCCGTTACCGCGCCCTGGCGGCTTTCAAGGACAAGGACCGCCGCGCGGAACTCCCCAAGGATACGGTGGAGCAGTATCTTCGAGAGTTGTCCCGGCTGGCGCGCGAGAACCGCTTCAAGGTCCTGGTGGCCGTCTTCCCGTACTTCGAGAGCCTGGAGGATTACCCGCTCGGGCAGCATCACGAGGTCATGCGGGCGCTTGCGGCGGCGCAGCGGTTCCATCATCTCGATCTCCTGCCCGCCTTCCGGCGATGCGCGGCCGAATCACCGGAGAGGGTGGGTTTCGACCCTCTCCATCCAACGCCTTCTGGCCATCTCTGCGCCGCCTCGGCGATGGCGGACTACATTCTCGCGTCCGTCGTCCGCTGAGACTGCGGCTCGGTCGGTGGCGGCGCCGGCAGAATCCGCCGGCCGATCCCGAAGGGCCTGGGGAGATCACCGACGTAGAGAAGGTCATAATCCACCTCGGCGCGCAGGGAGGCGTACCCCTCGAAGTAGGCGGCGATGCCGGCCACGTCCACCTGGAAGGTCGGGTCGAGGCGCGACAGGTCCACGGCGACGGTCGCCCCCGGAACCGACTCGAAGAAAACACCGAAGAGGTGCCGGATCACGGTGAGATCCAGCCGGCGCGCCGCGGCGCCGTAGCGGGCCTGGACCAGGAGCGGGGTGTCATGGGGCAGGGCGACCTCGGAGGACTGGAAGGCGAAGTTGAAGAAGGCGTTCCCGCCGACGTTCCCGCCGAAGACGGTGGGGGCGAGAAACGGACCGCCGTAGGCGGTGACGTTCGGAAAGTAGTCGAACTCGACAAGGTCGAAGGAGTCGGACGGGAAGCTGGTGCGGTTCATCCCCGTGGTGGCGGCGTTCCAGAGCCCGAAGGCGATCTGGGAGAAGCCGTTCGGGTCGGCATGGAACCCCTCCGAGCGGATCGTCAGGATCGCGCCGAAGCTGAAATCGTCGTCGAGCGTCAGCACTCGACCCAGGGGCGTCGAGATCCGGGCGCCCGGCAGGGTCGTATCGTAGAGGACCCTCAGGCTCCCCTCCCGATCCCCCGGGAAGTGGGACGGCTCGCCGGGCAGGTAGGCGAAGCGGGCGCTCGCGTCCCCCTCGGCGAAGAAGGGATTGGGGCCTCCGCCCACGAGGGGATCGGACGCGAACCTCTCGACGACGTCGGCGTCCGCTGGCTCTGCGGCGCCGGTCGCGAGCGCGATCGCCGTCACGACGGCGGCCGCTGCCTTGAAAGATCGATCCAGAACGGCACGGCGTGTCTTGCGGAAAGTCTGCATGGACCCCTCCTCCATGGATTGTTACGAACCTCACAGGCCCCGGGTCAGGATGGCGATGGAAAACGGGGGCAGGCGGGCCGGCAGGGACGCCACCGCCTGCCCCGTCTCCGCGTTGAAGATCAGGAGCCGCGGTTCGAAGAAGCTGGTTTCGGCCACGATCACGTAGCCGTCCCCGTCCGCCTCGAGCGCCGCGATCAGGTTGGCGCTCTCGAAGATCGTCTCCAGGACTTCGCCGGTCGTCGGGCTGAACGCCCTGACCCGGCTGCGGAAGGCGCTGTCGGAGACGACGCAGTAGCCGCGCGTCGCGGAATGGACCGTCACGGCGGAGACGTTCCCTCCGAGGGCGTCGTCATCCACGAGAAGCGAGGCGCGCCGCGTCGCCGGGTCGATGACCTCGATGCCGCCGGTCAGCGCCTGTCTCAGGAGCCCCGGGAAGATCCCCGCGAGGCCGACGTAGATCAGGCCGGTCTCCTCCGAGTCGGTCAGCGCCTCGAACGGGTTCTGCCCCGACAGGTCGATGACGTCCACGACCCGGCGCAGGGCCGGGTCGATGACCGCCACGCGCCCGTTCATGAACTCGGTGAATGTCAGGTCGGCGTCCTGGAGCGTCACGTAGATGAGGCCGTCGTGCAGCAGGGCCTGGTCGGGACGGGGCGTGCGGTGCCGGTTGCGCGCGTAGGGCGTCAGGTCGATCCCCTCGAGGACGGCGCCGTCCTCGAGATCGACGACGGCGACGTCGTTGTAGGGCGGCTCGTAACGCGTGACGAAGGCGGTCCCGGCGGAGCCTTCCCCGGCCGGTCCGCCTGCGGGGTCCGCGGGCACGGCGCCGGGGTCCGCTGGCAGCACCACGATGTCGTGGGGGTTCGAGCCGTTGCCGGTCGAGTACTCGAACGCGGTCAGAAACGAGGCGAATGGGTCGAGCCCCTGCAAGGTGTCGAACTGGTAGCGGTTCACGATGAACGGCCTGCCGTCCTCGACGCGGGCGATCGGGTCGCTGCTGATGACCTCCAGGTCGTTGGCGATGGCGATGAGAGTGTCGTAGCGCACCGTCACGACGGAGACCTTGCCGATGACCTGCAGGTCGGTCCCGGCCAGGAGGTACCGCCGCCTCTTGACGGCGACGAAGGTGCCGCCGCTCCGGTCGCCGAAGAGGGCGGCCTGGCCCGTGATGCGACGCGATCCGTCCACGAGCGTGCCCGTCAGATCCAGAAGAAGGCCGGCGCTCCCGACGCGGATCGGCCCGAACAGGCCGGTCGTCAGGACGCCGCCCGCCAGGGTCCCCTCGATGTGAAGCGGACCGGCGAGCTCGAAGGCCTGCGGGGCGCCGCCGGCGCGCACCTCCACCACGCGCGCCTCGGCGGCGTACAGGGGATCGGCGTCGCGCACGCTGGCATCGTCGAATTCGACCTCGAGGTCGAGATCGAGTCCCCTGTAGAGCAGGCCGCCGATGATGATCTCCGCGTCGGGGTAGCCGGCCAGGAAGTCGTAGATCGGGTTGATCCGCCCGCTCGGGCCCGGCAGGATCCGCGCCGGTCCGCCGGCGGGGGCGCAGGCGAGAAGGCCGACGCAGGGGAGAAGACGGACGAGGGCGAGCGCCGGCTGGAGGCGTCTCAGAACCGCCATGAGAGCCTCCCGTGGAAACTCCGCCCCGGCAGAGGGAAGCCGGCGACGTCATTGGCGCGCTGGTCGCCGATGTTCTTGACCTCGAAGACCGCCTCCAGGTCGCGCGGCAGGGTCAGCCGGTACCCGAGATCGTGCAGGTAGCGGGCCGGCAGGGCCCGGCTCTCGGTGTTGGACTCGTCCACGTAGTTCCGGCCGACGTAGGTGAAGACATAGGTCGCGCGGCCGGGGCCGAGTCTCAGGCCGGCGGTGGCGCTCCCCTCCCTGCCCGGCCGGCCCGGGACCAGGTGGCCGCCGGCGAAATTCCCGCTCTCGTTGACCGCGCGCTGCAGCGTGGCGTTCAGGCTCCCGGTGAACCGGGGGCCGATCGCGAGCGCCAGGCTCAGCTCGACGCCGCGGATCCGCGCGCGGCCGAAGTTCTGCGCCACCACCCTGTTCTGGGCGTTCTGGACGAAGACGATCAGGTCGTCGGCCAGCGTCTCGAAGATCGTCGCCTCGACGGACGCCTGCCGCAACGCCGGGCCCGGACGGGGCAGGGCCGCCGCGATCCCCAGGTCGAAGGACCGCCCGCGCTCGGGGGACAGCGCCGGGTTCCCCAGGACCGCGCCGCTGTACCCAAACAGCTCGATGAAGTCCGGCAGGCGCAGGAAGCGGCCGAAGTTCCCCTTGATGGCGATCCTCTCCCCCGCCCGCACGCGGAAGCCGAGCCTGCCGGTGGTGTGCGCGCCGCGCTCGTCCCCGGGCACCACGCCGGTCCCCTCGCCGGGACGGAACGCGCTGTCGTACGCCTCGTGGCGGAGGGATGGGATCAGGAG
>JACQNT010000148.1 GCA_016202915.1 Acidobacteriota bacterium | reverse complement strand
GTTAAGGGCGAGGTCGTCAGCTCGACCTTCGACGAACCGGCCAGCCGCCACGTCGCGGTCGCCGAGATGGTCATCGAGAAGGCCAAGCGCCTGGTCGAGCACAAGAAGGACGTGGTGATCCTGCTCGACTCGATCACCCGCCTGGCGCGCGCCTACAACACCATCGTGCCGCCGTCGGGCAAGGTGCTGTCGGGCGGCGTGGACGCCAACGCCCTGCAGCGCCCGAAGCGCTTTTTCGGCGCGGCCCGCAACATCGAGGAAGGTGGGTCGCTCACCATCATGGCGACCGCGCTCATCGAGACCGGGAGCCGCATGGACGACGTGATCTTCGAGGAGTTCAAGGGGACCGGCAACATGGAGATCCACCTGGACCGCAAGCTGGCCGACCGCCGGATCTACCCGTCCATCGAGATCACGCGCTCCGGGACCCGCAAGGAGGAGCTGCTCCTGAGCAAGAAGGAGCTGGACCGCTCCTGGGTGCTGCGCAAGGTCCTGAATTCCCTGTCGCCCGTCGAGGCGATGGAGCTCCTGATCGAGCGCATGCAGAAGAGCAAGAACAACGAGGAGTTCCTCTCCTCCATGAACAGCATGGGATAGCGCGGGGCCCCTGGACCGTCTATAATGCGCGGCTCCGGCGACAGGAGGAGGCACCGCGGGGGCCACGGAGAGGCGGCGCCCCCGGGCCCGAAGGAGAGTCATCACATGAAGCAGGGGATCCACCCTCAGTACCGCGTGGTCACCGTCACCTGTGCCTGCGGGGAGGCCTTCCAGACCCGCTCCACACGCGACGACCTGCGCCTCGAGATCTGCAGCAAGTGCCACCCGTTCTTCACCGGCAAGCAGAAGCTGATCGACTCCGCGGGCCGCGTCGAGAGGTTCGAGAAGCGTTACAAGGGCGTGGTCCGGGACGGCGCCGCGGCGGAAGCCGGGACGAAGCGGAAGGCGGCGAAAGAAGGCGCCGCCGGGAAGGGAGGCAAGGCCGGCGCGGCCGCCCCGCCGGATCAGGACGCGGCCCCCACCGTGCACTGATCCGCGCCGCCTCGCGAGGATCCCCCGACCGCTCCAGCCATCGCAGGCAGTCCACGCGGCCGCCGGGACGTGCCGAGCGGACCGCTCCGGCGCGGACCGCGCCGGCGTGAAACGTCTGGAAACCCGCGCCGGGCGATGGTAAATTCCAGACCGGGAGCCACCACCATGGAGATTCTGGACCGTCTCGCCGGTCTCGAGCAGAAGTTCGAGCAGCTCGCTCTCCTCATGAGCGACCCGGCGCTCGTGTCGGACCAGGAGCGCTACCGCCAGACCGCCAAGAGCTACGCCGAGCTCGAAAAGACCGTCGTGAAGTACCGCGAGTACAAGGAGGTCCTGCGGCAGATCCGGGAGTCCCGGGCGCTCATGGACGACGAGGAGATGCGCTCCATGGCCCGGGAGGAGCTGCAGCTCCTTGAGGCGCGCGGCGAGGTGCTCCTCGCCGAGCTCCGCGCGCTGCTCCTCGCGAAGGATCCCAACGACGAGAAGAACGTCATCCTGGAGATCCGCGCCGGCACCGGCGGCGAGGAGGCGTCGCTGTTCGCCTCCGAGCTGTTCCGGATGTACAGCCGCTACGCGGAGAGACGCGGCTGGCAGATCGAGGTCCTGAACCTGAGCAGCAGCGGGCTGGGAGGGATCAAGGAGGCCATCGCCCTGATCAGCGGGCGCCAGGTGTACAGCCGCCTGAAGCACGAGAGCGGAGTCCACCGGGTCCAGAGGGTGCCCGCCACGGAGGCGTCGGGGCGCATCCACACGTCCACCGCCACGGTGGCGGTGCTGCCGGAGGCCGACGACATCCAGGTCCAGGTGAACGAGAAAGATCTGAGGATCGACACCTTCTGCGCCACCGGACCCGGCGGCCAGGGGGTCAACACGACCTACTCGGCCATCCGCATCACCCACCTGCCGACCGGGCTCGTCGTGCAGTGCCAGGACGAGCGCTCGCAGCACAAGAACAAGGCCCGGGCGATGAAGGTGCTGCGCTCGCGCCTCCTTGATCTGGAAGTCCAGAAACAGCGGGAGGCCATCGCGCAGAACCGCCGGAGCCAGGTCGGGACGGGGGAGCGCTCGGAGAAGATCCGCACCTACAACTTCCCCCAGAACAGGCTCACCGATCACCGGTTGAACCTCGCGATCCACCGCCTGCCGGACATCCTGGAGGGGGATCTCGACCCGCTCATCGAGCCGCTTCTGGCCCACTACCAGGCGGAGCAGCTCAAAGAAGAGGTGCGTGTCTGACCCGGCGGAAGCGCGCCTGACCGGCCCGAGCGTCGCCTCCCTGGCGCGCGCGGGAAGGGAGATCCTCGAGAGGTCGGGTCTCGCCGGCGCCGCCCTGGACTCCGAGATCCTGCTCGCCCATGTGCTGGGCGTGGAGCGGGTGAGCCTGCACCTCCATCCCGACCGCCCGGTCCGGCCCGAGGAGGGGCGTCTCTACCTCGATCGGGTGGGCCGAAGGGCGGCCCGGACGCCGCTCCAGCACCTCACGGGATTCCAGGAGTTCTGGTCGCTGAAGATCCGCGTCACGCCGGCCGTCCTGATCCCCCGCCCCGAGAGCGAGCTCCTGGTGACGACGTTCCTGAGGATCAACGACCGCCCCGACCCGCTCGTCCTGGACGTCGGCACCGGGAGCGGCTGTCTGGCGATCGCGGTGGCGCGGGAAGCGCCGCGCGCGCGCGTCCACGCCAGCGACATCTCGGAGGAGGCCCTCGGCGTCGCCGCCCGGAACGCCGCAGCCCACGGAGTCGCCGATCGGATCCACTTCCATCGGGGCGATCTCTTCGAAGCGTTTCGGGGCCGCGGGCTGGAGGGCCGCGCCGACTTCATCCTGAGCAATCCTCCCTACGTCCCCGAGAGGGACGTGCCGGGCCTGCAGCCGGAGGTGAGGGATCACGAGCCGCGCGCGGCCCTCGTGGCGGGCGCGGACGGCCTCGACGTCCATCGCCGGATCGCCGCGGAAGCGGCCGCCTTTCTGAAGAAGACCGGACACCTGATCGTGGAGTTCGGCCTCGGGCAGGAACAGGAGCTGCGGGAGACGTACATCCGCCCGCCTCTGACCGTGGTGGGGGTCGAGGCGGATCTCGCCGGCATTCCCAGGGTCCTCGTCGCGCGCGCCGCCGCGCCCGCCGTGCTCTCTCGATGAAGAAGGCGCTGACCGTCGGTGAGGCCCTGGAGTCGGTTCTGCGGGTGGCGCCCGCGCTCCCGCCGGAGGATGTCCCCTGCCTCGAGGCGGTGGGCCGGATCCTCCAGGAGGAGGTGCGGGCCGACGCGGACTACCCCCCCTTCGACAAGTCGCTGATGGACGGCTACGCTGTGATCGCGGCCGACGTGGCGGCGGCGCCCCGGAAGCTGCGCGTCCTGGAGGAGATCGCCGCCGGGAGCGACCCCGCCCGCCTGCGCCCCCTCCAGCCGGCCTGCGCCTCGCGCATCATGACGGGGGCGCCGCTCCCGCCCGCCTCCGACGCCGTGTTGATCGTGGAAGACTCGGAGCCGGTCCCCGGTGATCCCGGCGCGGTGCTGGCGAAGGCGGCGGTCCGGAGCGGAGACAACGTGGCCCGCCGCGGGGGCGACGCGCGGCGGGGGGAGGTCCTGCTGAGCCCGGGCGATCTCCTCGGACCGGCGGAGATCGGCGTGCTGGCCGCCTGCGGCCGGACGCGCGCCAGGGTGGGCCGCCGCCCGAGCCTGGCCGTGCTGGCGACGGGGGACGAGCTGGTCGAGCCCGATCGTTCGCCGTCGCCCGGGCGGATCCGCAACAGCAACGGGCCGCTCCTCCTGGCCCTGGCGCGGCAGGCCGGAGCGACGGTGCGCGACCTGGGGATCGTCGGCGACCGGAGGGAGGCGCTGGGGGCGGCGATCGAGCGGGGCCTGGAGGGCGATATCCTGGCACTCTCCGGCGGCGTCTCGATGGGGGCCTACGACCTGGTGGGCGAGACGCTGCGCTCCCTCGGGGTCGAGATCCTGTTCGACAGGGTGGCCATCAAGCCCGGCAGGCCGTTCACGTTCGGCACGCGGGACAGGACGCTGGTATTCGGCTGCCCGGGGAACCCCGTTTCGACCTACGTCATCTTCCAGGTCTTCGGCCGGCCCGCGATCCGAAAGATGATAGGCTTCGCCGACCCGTCCCCCGCGCCGGTGCGCGGCATCCTGCGCGGGGCGGTGCGGCAGCGGCCGGGGCGCACGGGGTATTACCAGACGAGGGCGCGCCTGTCGGAAGGCGGATGCGTCGCCGAGATCCTGCCGACGAGCGGCTCCGCCGATTTCGTGTCCTGCGCCCGGGGCAACGCCCTGGCGGTCGTCCCCGCGGAGGTCGCATCCATGCAGTCCGGAGACGCGATCGACATCCTTCTCCTGGAGGATTTCGCCGATCGCTGAATCAGGCGAACCGGCCGCCGGCGCGCGGACCGGGTCACGCCGGGTGGAGAGGGAGCCTTGGCGAAAATCACCGTTCTGATCGCCGACGATCTCAAGCTCTTCCTCGAGATTGAGAAGAGTTACCTGATGCGCGGCGGCTTCGATGTCCTGACGGCCGCTTCCGGGAAGGAGGCGGTGGCCCTCGCCGGGGGGCGGTCGCCCGGCCTGGTGCTGCTCGACCTGGAGATGCCGGAGATGGACGGGGCGGACGCCTGCGCCGCGATGCGCCGGATTCCCGCCCTGGCTGAGACGCCGATCATCATCATGAGCGCCACCGATTCGCCGCGGGCCAGGGAGCGCTGCCGGAAGGCCGGGTGCACCGAGTTCGTGGTGAAGCCGGCGAAGCCGGACGAGCTGCTCGGGATGGTCGCCCGCGTCCTGGCCATCAGGCAGCGCCAGGCGGCGCGCATCACCGTCGTGTTCGACGTCGCCGGACGCCCGGGGACAGGCCAGGTCGTCGGCCTGGCCAGGAACCTGAGCGTCCAGGGGATGCTGCTGGAGACGCCGGCGCCGGTCGCGGTCGGCTCGGTCCTGCAGCTGGAGTTCTACCTGCCGCGGAGCCGCTGGCAGGTGAAGGTGAACGGAGAAGCGATCCACGCCGCCCGGGGCGCGGCCGGGGCCCACGAGGCCGGGATCCGCTTCATCGACCTGAGCCAGACCGATCAGGAGCAGATCCTGGACTTCGTCTCCGCCTGAGCAGGTTGTCGTAGAGCGTCTGCAACGCCCTGTCGCCGGGGTGGCGTCCGAGACCCTCGCGGACGGCCTCGAGGGCCTCGGGGATCTGGTCCATCTCGGCGCGCGCCAGGGCGATCCCCAGGATCGGCGCCGCTCCCGCGTCCCCCAGGGCCCGCGCGCGCTCGAAGGCGGCGAGCGCCCGGCCGGGATGACGGAGCTGCCGGTACACCGACCCCAGTTTCATGTAGTTGCCCGGCGAGGGGGACAGGAGCACCGCCTTCTCGTAGGCCGTGGCCGCCTCCCGCCACCTGCCGAGCCGGGCCAGGACCCCCGCCAGGTTGGCGGCGAAGCGCGGGTTGTCGGGATCGAGATCCGCCGCGCGCCGGAACGGCTCCAGCGCCTGACTCAGGCGCCCGCTGTCGGCCAGGATCGCCCCGAGCATGTTCTGGTACTCGTCGATGCGCGGGTCCCTGGAGAGGGCGCGCCGCAGCAGGGGTTCGAGAAACGCCGCGCTCCTCCGGCCCTCCAGGGCGTAGAGGCGCTGCGCGGCGACGGCCCGGAGGGGGTCGGCGCCCAGGGAGCGGCGGTAGAGTCCGGCCGCTCCGGCGGTGTCCTTCTCTTCTACGAGGAGACCGGCGATCGCGTCGTCGAGTCCCGGCTTCGATGCGGTCCTCCCCGCCCAGCGCCGGACCTCGTCGATCGCCGCGCTCCGGCCAGAGGCAGAGGAGAGGCGCAGCTGCACGATCCAGAGGACCGACTCCGGATCCATCGATTCGATCGTCCGCAGGCCCTCCTGGAGAGCGGCGATCGCCTCGTCCTGCCTGCCCAGGCCCACGCAGGCCTCGGCGAGCATCTGGTAGTTCTTGGGGAGCTTCTGCCGCTGGTTGGCCATCCGGAGCTGTTCCGCCGCGCGGATGTAGTCGGCCCGCTTCAGGAAATAGGTCGCCAGGTTCCGGTGGTAGAAGACCTGCGTGTCGTCGGCCGGGGCCTGCGGAGGGCCTGCGGCGCCCGCGATCGCGGCGGCCGGCGCCGTCTCCCCGGTCGCCGTGTCCCCGCCGATGTACCCGAGCGCCCGCAGGCTGTCGAGAAGTTCCTGCTCGGCCTCCGCCGCCCCCGTCGCGTCCAAGGCGGCGACCTCGGGCCGGCCGCCCAGGGGCTGATAGGACGGGATCGTCCGCGCCGGGTGGGCGCGCGCGAACTCCGGGTCGATCGCCCCGAGGACGACCCGCCCCGGCATCTCCTCCGCGACCGGGAGCCCCAGGAGGTACAGGAGGGTCGGCGCGATGTCGAAGAGCGTCACGCGTCCCGCGAGGCGCTCGCCGCGCCGGGCGCCGGGACCGGCCAGAACGAAGACGCCTTCCTCGTCGTGCCATTCGACCGGCTGCTGCGTGGTGAAGGGGAGGTGGTCCACGGGGCGCCCGGACCCCGACTTGAAGCCGTGGTCGGAAACCACCATCACCGTCGTCTCCGGCCCCGCGGCCTTCAGGACCCGGCCGAGCGCGTCGTCCTGCCTGGCGTAAAAGGCGGTGACGGCGCCCCGGAAGCGGCGGAAGTCCTCCTCGGGGCAGATCGCCATGCGGGGAGGCAGGCAGTGCTGGAAGCGGTGCCCCATCATGTCGATCCCCTCGAAATAGACGGCGGTCAGGTCGAGGCGGCGCGCCGCGAGATCGGCTGCGATGGTGGCATAGTTGCGTGTGCCCGTCAGGATGGCGATCGCCAGGGGCACCGGCCCCTGGGCGATCTTGCGGTTCTCCCTGTCGTCATCCGCGGTCCGCGGCCGGAGCACCTCGGCGCGCGCCGCCTCGAACTCCGCCCGTCCGACGCGCAGCACCGATCCCACCTCCTCAAAGGTGATGTCGGCCGCGCCCGCCAGGGAAGGCCGGATCCCCGCCAGGTAGTCGTCCGGGTAGGCGATCCCGGCCGGGACCGGCGTCCCTGGGGGCCTGGGCCGGAGCACCTCGAATGCCGCGAGGTTCGAGACCTGGAAGCCCACGACCTTCTCCGCCGGGTAGGAGGCCCACCAGGCGACGAACCCGCTCCTCTTCCCGGCGTCGCTGAGGATGTTCCAGATCGCCTTCACCTTCCGGAACCGGCTCGTGATCGGCACCCGCCGGCCGGTCGCGGGGTCGATCGCCTGGAAGTCGGCCACCCCGTGCAGGTCCGGGCCGACGCCCGTGGCCATCGTGGTCCACAAGAGCGGCGAGATCATCGGATCGTAGGACCGCAGGGAGGCCCGCGTGCCGCCCGCGACGAGGCGCGCCAGGCTGGGGAGCCGTCCCGCCCGGATCAGGGGATCGATGAGGTCCCAGTCGGCGCCATCGAGGCCGATCAGGAGCAGGCGGATCCCCGTCTCCTCGGCCGGGGGCATCGCGCCGCCGGAGGACTCGGCGCGGCTGCCGGCGCCTTCGAAGACGGGGGCGAAGGCCTCGAACGGCCCGACGCTCGCCGTGATCCGGACCGGCTCGACGCCTGCCTCGCGAAGCGCTCCTTCGATGGCGCGCAGCACCGGGGCCGGCAGGGGAGCGCGGCCCGCGAGGGAGGCCGGCTGGTCGGGCGGGATGTCGGGCGGCAGAAGGGCCGCGACCGGGAGAGGGCCGACGGCCGCGGCGGCGGCG
>JACQNT010000147.1 GCA_016202915.1 Acidobacteriota bacterium | reverse complement strand
TCGGCGATGTCGCTGAGCTTCAGCCCCCGATCGTTGATCGCCAGTCCCTGGATCGCCTCGAGCGACTCGAACGCCCCGAGGGCGCGCGCCGTGTAGCGCAGGCCGCCCTGCGTGACCTGGCCCAGCACCAGATTGGAGGACGCCCCCTGGAGCCTCTGGATGAGCGCCCCCACGTCCACCGCGTGCTCCTTCACCTTGTCGAGGATGAGATCGATGAAGATCTCGCGCGGCGCCACTCCGTCCAGGTCCACGCGCGCCACCCCGGGGACGCGGCGGATCCGGTTCTTGACCCGGCTCTCCAGCAGGCTGTAGTTCCGGGAGAGATCCACGCCTTCCGCGGCGATCCGCCCCTGGACGACCGGGATGTCGCTGGTGTTGAAGGAGAAGATGATGATCTCGCCGATCCCGGCGGGCAGCGTCGGCTTCACCTGGTCCAGTTTCTCGCTCACCAGCATCCGCACGATGTCGAGCTGGTAGCCCCAGCGGAACTCGATGTTGAACTCGGCGCTGTCGGCGGTGGAGGTGGAGCGCATCTTCTTGACGCCGGGCAGGGTCGCGAGGACCTCCTCGACGGGCTTGGTGATGTATTTCTCCACCTGCGTCGGGTTCGAGTTCGGGTAGGGGATCTGGATGCCGATGAACGGGATGTCGAGCTCCGGAAGGAAGGCCAGGGGCAGGCGCGCCAGGGCGATCCCCCCCACGACCATGATGCTGAGGAGGATCATCGTGGTCGTGACGGGGCGCCTGACGGCGAGGGCGGGGAGGTTCACTCCAGGACCTCCCGGGAGCGTTCGGGCTCGGGGCGGACCGGGATCGTGGCCGGGCGTTCCCGCTCCGCCTCTCCGGCGAAGGCCGGCCGGGGCAGGCCCGGAAAGGCGCCCGCGCGGCCCGGCTCCTCCCGCTGCAGGTCGCCCGCGGCCCCGGCGGCGGGCGCCGGCGCCGCGGCGACGTCGGCCGCGAAGGCCTTGCGGTCGAGGACGCTGTAGACGACGGGGATGACGATCAGCGTCAGGGCGGTCGCCACCGTCAGCCCGCCGATGACGGTCACCGCCAGGGGGGCGCGCAGCTCCGCCCCCTCGCCGAGGCCGAGGGCCATCGGCAGGAGGCCGAGGACCGTCGTCGCGGAGGTCATCAGGATCGGCCGCATGCGGTTGAGACCGGCCTGGATGAGCGCCTGCTCCCTCGGCATCCCCTCCCGGCGCAGGAGGTTGACCCCGTCGATCAGCACGATGGCGTTCTTGACCACGATCCCCGCCAGCATCACGGCGCCGATCATCGCGACGACGTTCACCGTGTGTCCGGTGACGACCAGGGCCAGGACCGCCCCGATGACGCCGAGCGGCACCGTGAACATGACGACGAACGGATGCAGGAGGGACTCGAACTCGCACGCCATGACCAGGTAGACGAGAAAGATCGCCAGGGCCATCGCCAGCTTGAGGGAGCGGAACGAGCGATCCATCTCCTCCTCCTGGCCGCTCAGGCCGGCGATCACCCCCGCCGGCAGGACCTGGCTCCCGATGGCCTGGCGGACATCGGCCGCCACGGCCCCCGTGTCGCGCCCCGCGATGTTGCCGGAGATCACCGCGGCCCGCTTCTGGCCCACCCGCCGGATCTCGCTTGGCCCCTGCGCCAGGCGGACGTCGGCCACCGACTTGAGGTGGATCGGGACGCCGTCCCGCTGGCCGACGATCATGCTGCCCACGTCGGCGGCGGAAGCCTCCCCGACCTCGACGGAGCGCACCAGGATGTTGATCTCGCGGTCCCCCTCGAGGAAGCGGGTCGCCACTTCCCCCTGCACCTTGTTGCGGACGGTCCCCGCGACCTGGAAGAGATCCAACCCGAGACGCGACAGCTGCTCCCTGTGGAAGGAGACCTGGAGCTCGGGGTTCCCGCCCTCCAGCGACGACTTCACGTCCACCAGCCCGGGGACGCGCTCGACGGCGCGCTTGAGCGCCGCCGACGACGACTGTAAATCTACCAGGTTGTCTCCGTAGACTTCGACTTCGATCGGCGTCCTGAAGGTGAAGTACGACGGGCGCTCGAACTTGAAGCGGGCCAGGCGCGAAGTCTCCAGCCGGGAGCGCAGGATGGCCGCGACCTCCTCCTCGTCCTGGCGCCGCGTCCCCGGCTTCATCCGCACCTGGATGCGCGCCGAGTTCTCCCCCTCCGTGCCGGTCTTCGCCAGCGACAGGCCGGCCCCCCCGGCGATGCTCGACACGGTGTCGACCCGGGGATCGTCCTGGACGGCCGACTGCGCCTCCCGCACGAAGCCATCGGTCGCCTCGAGGGGGGTCCCCTCCGGCAGCTCGACGAGGAAACTGAACTCGCCCTGCGAGAACGACGGGATCAGGTCGATCCCCAGCCCGCCCGCCAGGAGCAGCGATCCCAGGAAGGCCGCGAGGGCCACCGCCAGGACCGTCCCGGGAGAGCGCAGCGCCCACCTCAGCACCCCGGGGTAGGCGCCCATCAGGGCGTCGAGGCCCCTGTCGAAGCCGCGCGTCACGGGGCCGAACAGCCACGCCGCGGAGCGCCCGGTCTTCCCCGCGCCGGCCCGGATCGCGCGGAGCGCTCCCGCCGGACCCCGGGTGAACACGGCGTGGGCCCAGCGCCGGCGCGCCCCGGCGGCCGGCCCCGCCGGGGAGGCGGGAGCCGCCACGGCCGCCCCCATCATCGCCGTCACCATCGGGATCAGCGTGAGCGACACCACGAGCGACGCCAGGAGGGAGAACGACACGGTCAGCGCCTGGTCGCGGAACAGCTGGGCCGCGATCCCCTCCACGAACACCACCGGCACGAACACCGCGATCGTCGTCAGGGTCGAGGCGACCACGGCGCGCCCCACCTCCGAGGCGCCCGTCCGGGCCGCCGTCGCGCCCGACTCCCCGCGCTCGCGCCTCTTGAAGATCGACTCCAGGACCACGATCGAATCGTCCACCAGCATGCCGACGCCGAGCGCCAGGCCCCCGAGCGACATGATGTTCAGCGTCGTCCCCGTCTGGTACATGAGGAAGAAGGTGGCGATGATGGAGATCGGGATCGACACGCCGATGATCAGCGTGCTCCAGACGTCCTTGAGGAAGAGGAGGATGATCAGGATGGACAGGAGCCCCCCCACGAGGGCGTTGCTGATCACCTCGCGGATCGACTCCTCGATGAAGCGGGACTGGTCGATGCCGGCCGCGACCTGGACGCCCGGCGGCAGCTCCTTCTGGAGCCGCCCCTGCCGCTGCCGGATGGCGCGCGCCACGGACACCGTGTTGGCGTCGCCCTCCTTGTACAGCGCCAGCTCGACGGCCTCGGAGCCCTTGAAGCGGGTGATCGCCTCGCGCTGCTTGTGGCCGCGCTTCACCTCGGCGACGTCCGACATCAGGACGTTGCGCCCCTGCTTCGAGACCAGGACGGTCTTCATGATGTCGTCGAGGTTCTCGAACTCGTTCCGAGAGCGCACCAGGTAACGGGCCTCCTGCTCGTACAGGCTTCCCCCGGCCTGGTTCACGTTCTCCCGCTGCAGCTTCTGGTCGACGTCCTGGATGGTCAGGCCGAGGAGCGAGAGCTTCCCCTCGTCCACCTTGACCTGGATCTCCTCCTCGTAGCCGCCGTTCACCTTGATCGCGGCCACCCCCTCCGTGGACTCCAGGCCCTTCTTGAGGATCTCGTCGGCGACGTAGCGCAGCTGGTACAGGTTGCTGCCGCCGCTCAGGTAGAGGCGGACGACCGGGTCGTTGTTCGGATCGAGGCGGAGGACGACCGGCTTCTCCGCTTCCTTCGGGAGCACCACGAGGTCGAGCTTCTCGCGGACGTCGAGGGCGGCGAAGTCCATGTTGCGTCCCCACCCGAACTCCAGGGTGACCTGCGACAGCCCCGGACGGGAGACCGAGGTGAGGCGCTGCACGCCGGCGACGATGCCGACCGCCTCCTCGACCGGGCGGCTGATGAGCGTCTCCACCTCCCCCGGGGCGGCCCCCGGGAAGCGGGTCTCCACGGTGAGGCTGGGGTAGGAGAGGTTCGGGAGGAGGTTGATCGGCAGGCGGGTGAACGCGACGACGCCGAAGACGACCACGGCGACGGCGCACATCGACACCGTGACGCGGCGCTTCAGCGAGAGATCGACCAGGCTCATCGTCGGGTGGTCAGCCGCGCGCCGGGCCGTCCGCGGGGGGGGCGAGGTCGGAGGCCTCGGGCGAGGAGATGACCTTGATCGGCGTGCCCTCCTTGAGGCCCCCCTGCCCCGCCACGATCACCTGGTCGCCGGGCCGCACGCCGGAGAGCGCCTCGATGACGCCCGCCTCCTCGAGGCCCAGCGAGACGGCGCGCTTCTCGGCGACGCCGTCGCGGGCCACGAACACGTAGGTGTCCTGGAGCTCGCGGATGACGGCCTCCCGCGGCAGCAGGACGGCGGTCGGGCGGGTCTCGCGGATGATGTCGATGGTCACGAAGGCGCCGGGGCGCACCTCGGACGGCGGGGTGGTCGCCTCGATGGTGAGCTTCACCGTCCCGGTCGCCGTGTCCACGACGGGGCTGATCTGCCGGATCCTCCCCCGGAACCGGGTCTGATCGCTGGCCTTGAGGGTGATGCGCACCTCGCGGCCCTCCTGCAGGCCGAAGACGTCCTTCTCCGGCAGGTAGATCCGCGCGATGAGCGGGTCGAAATCGGAGACGGTGAACAGCGCGTCGCCCGGCCGGACGTGCTGCCCCAGCTTGACGTTCCGCTCGGTCACCCGGCCGCCGAAGGGCGCGCGGATCGTCGTCTTGTCGAGCCGCCACTGCGACTCCGCCAGCTCCTGCTGGGCGATGTCGTTCTCCATGGCGGTCCTGTCGAAGGTCTCGTGGCTCATGAGGCTGTCGGCAAGCATCTTGTTCGCCCGCTCATAGGCGAGGCGGGAGTTGGCCGCCTTGAGCTGGGCCTTCTTGAAGGTGATCTCGGCGTCGTCCCGGACGAGGGAGGCCAGGACCTGGCCACGGCCGACCCGGTTCCCCTCCTCGACCTTGAGCTCCGCCACCCGGCCCTCCGCCTCGGCGAGGACCTTGACCTCGTTCTCCGGCACCAGGTTGGCAGTGGAGCTGATGTAGGAGGACACCGGCCCCGTGGCGACCGCGGTGACGCTCACCGGGACGGGCGCCTTCTCCTTGCCGTTCTCGCCCCCCTTGCCGGACGCTTCCGTCTTGTTGCTGGCCAGGGCGACCCGGCCGTCAGTCGCCGCTCCGGATGCCGTCGCGTCCTGGCCGGATGCGGCGCCCCTGCCCGCCTTGCCGCGCACGACGAAGGAGTAAACGCCGGCGGCCGCGGCCACGACGGCGAGGACCAGAAAACCGAGGAGAACGATGCGCTTCCGACGCGATGGCACGAGCATGATCTTCATCTCCGAAACTGAGGGGAGCGGCCACCCACCGGCCGCTATCCGCACTCAACGGGTCCGGCCGGGCTCAGGTTCCCGGTTTCTCCGAGAGGGCTCATTCTACCGCAGGGGCCGGGAAAGTCCGAGGGAGAAAGCGCGGCGCGGCCGGCCTCTCCCCTGTGCTAGGCTCCGGGCGCCCATGGCGGCGAGGGGAGGATCCACGGGGAGACACGCCCGCCGATCGCGGGGGCGGAGGCGCGTGCGGACCGGCCTCGAGGTCCTGGCGCGGGAGCGCCCCCGCTTCCTGCGCGGCCGGCGGGTCGGCCTGCTCATGCACCCGGCCTCGGCCGACGCGCGCTTCATCTCCGCCCGCGACATCGTCCGCGACCTGTGCGGGAAGAACCTGCGCGCCCTGTTCGGACCGCAGCACGGATTCGCGGGCGAGAAGCAGGACAACATGGTCGAGTCGGGGCACGGGAGCGACCCCGAACTCGGCATCCCCATCTTCAGCCTCTACTCCGAGACGCGCTCCCCGACCCCCGCGATGCTCGCCCAGATCGACGTCCTCCTGGTGGACCTGCAGGACGTCGGGACCCGCGTGTACACCTTCGAGTGGACCACCGCCCTCGCCCTCGAGGCCTGCGCGGCGGCCGGGCGGGAGGTCGTGGTGCTCGACCGGCCCAACCCGCTCGGCGGCGTGGCGCTGGAGGGGAACCTCGTCCGGCCGGGCTACACCTCGTTCGTCGGCCTGTACCCCGTGCCGATGCGGCACGCCCTGACGCTCGGAGAGCTGGCGGCGCTGGTCAACGCCCGCCTGGCGGGGAGGGGGCCGGGGGACCGCCGGACCCCGGTCCGGGAGCGGGACGGCGCCGGCTGGCGCTGCCCCGGCCGCTGCGATCTCACCATCATCCCGATGGAAGGATGGCGCCGGAGGATGCTCTTCCCGGACACCGGCCTCCCCTGGATGCCGCCCTCGCCGAACATGCCGGCCTTCGACACCGCCGTCGTCTATCCGGGCCAGGTCCTTCTGGAGGGGACGAACCTCTCGGAGGGACGGGGGACGACGCGGCCATTCGAGATCTTCGGCGCGCCCTGGATCGACATCCGGGCGGTGCGCCGCCGCTTCGAGAGGCGCCGCCTTCCCGGCCTGGTCCTGCGCCCGCACACCTTCGAGCCGACCTTCCACAAGTGGGCCGGCCAGGCGTGCCACGGCTTCCAGATCCACGTCACCGATGTCGCCGCCTACCGGCCGTACCTGACGACGCTGGCCCTCCTGCAGGACATCATCGCGGAGCACGGCGATCGGTTCGAGTGGAAGAAGCCGCCCTACGAGTACGTCACCGACCATGCGCCGATCGATGTCCTGACCGGCGACCCGGCTCTGCGCCGGGCGCTCGAGGCGGGGGAGGATCTGCGCGCCCTCGAACGTTCCTGGCGGAAGGAGATCGCGGCGTTCGAGGAAGAGTCGCGCGCCGTGCGGCTTTACGCCTGAGCCCTACTTCGACTCGATCTCGAACAGCGAGACTTTGTCGTCCGGCGCGAGGCCCAGCCTCACGTGGAGAATCCCCTTTCTGTAAATGACCCGGTATCCGTAAACCCGATCGTCCCCCAGCTCCCGGCGCTCGATCAACACGGCGCGCCGCGGCGCGCCCAAGTCCCGCAGCAGGTCCTCGTATCCACGGGCAACCTCGGGAAAGAAGCCGGCACGGACGTGGGCGAACTCGTCCGGGGAGAGCCTCCCCGCGCCCGCCTCCGCGAGGAGGCGCTTGAGCCGCGCCGTGACGGCCGGCTCCCGGTCCCGGATGGGAGTCGGATCAGGCTTCCGGAGGTCGGAATCCAGGATGGCGGCGATTCCGTCGACGAACTTCTCAGGCTCCGCCTGGGCCAGGTTGGCCAGAACGACGACCGTGAGGTCGTCCCCGACGTAGCGGGCCAGGTACGCCCTGAATCCCTGCCAGGCGCCCCCATGCCGCTGCACCTTTCGGCCTGCGACCTCCTCCAGGTTCCAGCCGAAGCCATAGGGGTAGGTCCTGCCGCTCTGGAGCCTCACCGGCTCGAAAACCCGCTCCCAGCTCTCGGACTTGAGGATGGCCCTTGAGCGCAGGCCCCTGTCCCAGGCGATGAGATCGAGGACCGAAAAATAGAGAGACCCGTCAGCGGTCGTGTTGATCCGCGGCGCCACCCACTCCTGATTTTTCAGCTCGTCGTTGACCAGACGATAGCCGGCGGCACGGTTGGGGACGATGTCCTCCTCGCTGATGACCCTCGCCGTCTTCATTCCCAGGGGGGCGAACACGCGCTCCTGGAGCAGGTCGCCGTAGAAGCGGCCCGACGCCTTGCGGACGATGACGCCCAGCAGGAGGTAACCCGTGTTGCTGTAACTGAAGCGCGATCCCGCGGGGAATTCCAGCGTCAGCCCGAAGGCGAGCCGGGTGAGCTGCTCCTCGGTGTAGTCCCGCCGGTAGTCGAGGTTCTCCGTCGTGTAATCGGGGATCCCGGAGGTATGTGTCAGGAGATGCCGCGCCGTAATCGGCCTCCAGCCCTCAGGCGCCTCCGGGAGGTGTCTGGCGATCGAATCCTCGAGGGCGAGCGCCCCGTCCTCGACCAGCGTCATCACAACAGCCGCCGTGAACATCTTGCCGAGGGAGCCGGACTGGAAGATCGTCTCGGGCCCCGCAGGGACGCGGTGCTCGACATTGGCGTAGCCATACCCCCTGGCCTTGATCACCTCGCCCTTCTTGACGATCGCGACAGCCAGGCCCGGGACTTTCTGCCGCTCCATTTCGGCGCGGACGAACTCGTCCACGGGGTCGGGAGTGTCCGCCCGGACTGGCGCGGCCCACAGCGCCAGCAGAAGCGCGGCGGCGACGGGGCAGGCGCTTTGATTCATCGTGGGTGTCGAGGATTCCTACGATTCAGGCGCCGGCCCGGGACGAGCCCTTGATCCAGGCCGCAAGGTCCTCGATCACCGCGGCCGCCACGTGGCCCGGCGACTCGAACTCCGCGGGCGTGCTCCGGTCGGTGCCACTGATGAAGAGGTGGTTGAGATCGGGGTAAAGCCTGAACTCGACGTCGCGGCGGCCGGAGAAGGCTTTCTTCCAGCCATCCAGGTCTTCGATCGTCACCTGGTAGTCCCTTCCTCCCTGCAGGACGAGGAGCGGCCGGCGGATCGATACGGCGGCCTCGCGGGGGCTGAGCCGGCGGAGGTCCAGCCAGTAGGCGCGGCTCATGCCCAGCGGCAGGTCCCCCGGGTCGTCGGCGTCCTCGAGATCCGCCGCCTTCACCCTGGCGACCTGGCGCCGGATCTCCTCGAGCTGCGCCTTCTCCTCCTCGGAGACCGTCCCGTCGACGGCGAAGAGGTAGGACATCTGATCGAGCAGGACATCCTCCAGCGGCCGGCTCGGCGTCGCCATCATGATGAAGCCGGCGATGCGGGCGTCGCGGGCCTCGATCCTCGGGAGGGCGGCGCCTCCCAGGCTGTGGCCCAGCACGCACAGGCGCCTCCCGTCGACTCCCCCCGTGTCCCGCAGCGCTCTGACTGCGGCCGCGGCGTCGGCGATCGTCTCCTCCTCGAGGGTCAGGCGATCCTTCTCCGCGGCGAGCGCGGCGGCGTGCACGAGCGTCCGCTTGTCGTAGCGCAGAACGGCGATCCCGCGGGAGGCCAGGCCCCAGGCCAGATCGCGGAACGGCCTGTTGGGGCCGACCGTCTCGTCCCGATCGAGCGGTCCCGATCCGTGCACCAGGACGAGCCCGGGGAAGGGGCCGTCGCCGGTGGGCAGCGCGAGCGTCCCGGGAACGGCCCACCGGCCGCTGCCCACTCGCACTTGCGTCTCCCGGAACGCGGCGGGGTCCGCGTAGGCCGGCCGGGCGTCTCCCCCGGAGGCGCCCGGTCCGGCGGCGTCCCGGGGCGGGACGAAGAACAGTCCGGCGATCTCCTTCGCATCGTTGTAGACGATCTTGGCCTCCAGGACCGCCCTTTCGAAGCGGCACTTCACGAAGACGATCCGGTACTTCCCGTCCTTCTCCGCGCGGACTCCGGCCTGTTCCCGGAAGGGGCCCGCCTGGGCGTTGAGCGTCTTCCACACCTCGCGCAGCTTCTCCGCCGGCAGGCCCTCCTTCATCGTGGCGTCGAAGCTCTTCACCGCCGTCGCGAAGTCCCCGGCCGCCAGCGACCCGACGAAGCGCTTCGCCGCGGCCTGCAGCTCGTCCTGCGGCGCTTCCTTCTCCTCGGCCGCGCCGGAGGCCGGGACTCCCGCCAGGAGCAGGACCAGCGCGCAGCAGATCCCCCCTCTCATCGCTTCGCCTCCTTCCAGGATGTTCGCCGTCGCTAACGACCCGCGCGGCCCGCGCCGGTCCCCCGGCCGCGGTTCAGGGCTTCCACGAACCGGTCCGGCGAATCGGGTGTCAGGACGTACGGCCGGTCGGCCCGGACCAGGACGTAGCCTTCCCCGCGGGTCGCGTACAGCCGGTAGCCGCCGAGCATCTCGTTGCGGAACCGGCCGTAGTAGCCGAAGTACCCTCCCGATCCGAGCGTCCGCAGGGAACCCTCGAGCCGATCCGCGGGGAGGAGCTCAACTGCCCGGATCGACGCGAGGGGGATCTCGATCGGCCCGATCCAGCGCTCGATCGTCAGAGTGTCCCCGCGGATGGCGTACCCGCGCGGCCCCATCAGGGCGCCCAGCACGAGAGCCGCCAGCGGGATGACGGCGCTCGTCAGCAGGGCGGCGCGCACCGGACCCGAGGTCACCCGCGCGATCGCCAGCCACGCGACGAAGGCGGTCGCCCCCAGCATCAGGGACCCCGCGACGATGGTGATCGCCGTCAGCCTCTGGTCCCAGGGAGCCGCGAACAGAACCGGGTCGGTCATGAGAGTCCCCCTCCTTCCTTCCTGACCCAATCGACGCACATCTGCGCCTGCGGGACGACCAGCCGCTCCGCCCAGCCGCCCCGGATCCAGGCGTGCTCCTGGAGGTCCGGCGCCAGGTGAAGGGTGAGTGTCGGAGGGCCGAAATCCCTGCCCCCCAGAAGCACCGGCCGGATGCCGGGCGCCGTCACGGTGAGATCCGCGGCCGCGGGGACGGAGGTGAAGATCGTCTCGCTCCCGCTCCGGCGGCGAGCGATGACCGCCGCGAGGGCGTGGAGTGAGAAGCAGTTGTCCACCAGGAGCAGCGGCGGGTGGTCGAGCGCGATCGACCGGCACCGCTCCCGGCCGTCGCGGACGTAGCGCGCCACGACGCGGTCCTGATCGAAGTTCATCTCGAGATACATCTGTTGAGAGTCGTGGACAGTCGTGACTCTACAGCACTTCGGACGCAGCGCGCAATCGAGGTCGACCACGACCTCCTGACGCAGGAGGAAACGGCCGACCTCGAGGGCGGTCTCGACCCTCAGCCCGAGGCCGCCGCCCGGCGTCGGGATGGCCCGCGCCGACTCGCGGCCGATCGGCCGGTTGCGAAAGGAGAGAACGAACTCGCCGGCGCCGCAGGCCTGGAGGAGGCCCGCGTACGCCGGATCGGTCCCGCCGGTCATGGCCTGGGGTTTCCGATGTCGACGGTGTGCCCCTGGATCTGGCGCAGCATCTGGGTCCGCACCAGGGAGCGCAGTTGATCCCCCTTCATCACGCCGGCCTCCCGGTAGGCCTCCAGGCCCTCCACCGCCGCGGCGACGCGCTCGACGCTGTCGTCGATGAACGCGCCGGCGACCCTGTTCCCGAACTCGGGGCCGCCGAGAGCGCTGGCGAGCCGGAAGGGCGGCTCACCCTCGAGGGCCGCGGCGTCGATCGCCGACTTCTTCTGCGGTCTCGGCCCGACGGTTTCCGTGTAGACGACGGCGTACACGTACAGGCTCACGGCGGCGGCCACCGCGACCGCCACCACCGCGTCCTGGACGATGGCGGCCCAGACCCAGGCGACCGCGAGGCAGATCGCGAACGCGGTGCAGGCTTCCGGCGAGACCGTGTCGCCGAGGCGCGCCTTCACACCCGCTATGTGCGATCCGATCCTCTGGGCCAGCACGGAGGGCTCGGGGGAGCGGAGGAGGCCCCGGCCCTCCAGAGCCTCGAGGAACGCCCGCGGGTCGTCCCTCTCGAGCGCCTCGTGGACGCCGGGATCCCCGAGGGCCAGGGCGACCTTGACCTCCACGGCCCGGGGGTCCAGCCTCACGTCCTCCAGGCCGATCGTCTTCAGATACGCTTCCGGATCGCGCGTGAAGGCGCGCGCCACTTCCGGCTGATCGAAGACGTCCTGCGCGAGCAGGCTGAGCGCGGCGACCTCCTGCCACGCCTCCGGAGGCACGTCGGTGCGCGCCAGGGACAGCCTCAGGAGGTTGTGCTCGAGGGGCGGGCGCGCCCGCACGCTGTCGGGGATCCCGTAGACGCGGCGCTTGCCGTCGTCCCCCAGCAGACCCCGGGCGCCCGCGGCCCCGGCCGCCAGGGCCGAAAGGCCGATGGAACTCCGCTTGATGAACGTCCTGCGTTTCATGACAGACCTCCTTTTCAGGCGCCGAACCCGATACGCCCCTGGTCGCGCTGTTCCCCCGCCTCCGGCCCGGATGTCCCGGGGCCGGGCGGGGTCGCGGGCGCGAAGCTCGGGTCGGACCGCCGCTCCAGCGTCCGCAGCATCTGGTACCGGAACATCACCTCCGGCACCTTTTCGAGGTAGTGCTCCCCCAGGACCCGGCGGACGCGCGGGTTCAGGAACAGCGCCGCGCAGGTCTGGCAGGGATGCGTGGATCCGTCAGGAAAGGGGAGGCCGGGGTCCTTCTGTGTCGCGAACAGGAAGATCTTCTCGGGCCCCTCGACGCGGATCCAGATCTTGATGAAGTCCTCCAGCTGGCTGTCGTACAGTTCACGCAGGCTGCGCGCGCGGGCGTCGCCGATCTTCATCTCCGGGATGTGCTCGAAGGTGAGGCCGCAGCACGAGGCGAGACGCTCGTGGGGCGTGATCACCATGTTCTCCAGGACGTTGTCGCACCCCTGGAAGCGCTCGATGCGGTCCCGGCTCCGGTAGGCCTCGTCCGGCTGGCTGATCGGGGCCTCGTCCTGGAACGGGATCCAGATGTTGTTCAGCAGCAAGAGGTTGGCGCGCGCCGGGCTGGCGCGCAGGAACTCCGCCAGATCCGCGTGCGCCAGGACGTCATCCATGGTGAAGCGCGCTTCCTTGCGCCCCTCCACGACGATGAGCGCCCGCAGGCCGAACTCCGCCGCCGTCGTGGCCCCGAAGACGATCCGATCGAAGGGGACGAACTTCTGGTGGTCGTCGCCGGTGCTGAAATTCAACTCACTGAGACCGGCTTCGTACAAAGGCGCGATCCGCTCCGCCGCCGCCCGCTTCGAGGTGGCCCAGTAGCCGTTGGTGACGCAGCGCGTCGCCAGGCCCCGTTCCGCCGCCCGCGCGATCGCCGCGTCGAGATCGTCGCGCAGCAGGAAGCACTCGCCGCCCGAGAACACGACGAGTTTCAGCGTCGGGAAATCGCGGGCCGCCTGGTCGATGTATCCCAGGATCCTCTCGATCGGGATGCGCCCCTGGACGTGCGGGTTGCTCTCGAAGCAGCACTGGGCGCAGGCCGCCGTGCAGCGGTACGTGGGGAGGATGGTGAGGTGCGTCGGCCCGTGATGAGCGGGATCGACTTTCAGAAAGCACTCGCTGTGGGGGCGGGAAAGTTGCGCCGAGTATACCTTCATGGTGCGCGGAGTCAAGCGGAAGATCGCAACAATTTTCGCGACAGCCCCTCCGGGCGCGGGATTCACGGGAGCGGCCGATCCGAGTGTATCGCCCCCGATCGCGGCGTGACCGGGATCGGTTATGCTCCGTCCGGGGGTGATACACGATGCCGCCGCTCGAAACCCGGCCCCGGGCCGAAGGCCTCGGGCACGCGGCCCGAAGCCCGGGGATGAGAACCGGCCATGCCCGCCGCCCCTGACCTGCTCTACCTGTCGCGCGCCGACGTCGAGGCGGCCGGCCTGCCGATGGCCGCCATCATCGAGCGG
This sequence comes from Acidobacteriota bacterium, assembly GCA_016202915.1. Classification (GTDB taxonomy): domain Bacteria; phylum Acidobacteriota; class Polarisedimenticolia; order Gp22-AA2; family Gp22-AA2; genus JACQNT01. The sequence continues at coordinate 538 of JACQNT010000147.1, read as the reverse complement.
CTGGAGGTCGCCTTCCGCGAGAAGGGGCTGGGCCGCGCCGAGATGCCCCCCAAGCCGGGCATCCACCCGGGACCGCCGGGGAACGACAACTTCATCCACGCCATGCCGGCGCTCATCGGCGCGCTGGGCGCGGCGGGGGTGAAGTGGGTCAGCGGCTTCCCCGGGAATCAGGCGCGGGGCCTTCCCTACATCTCCGGCCTCCTGATCCTGAACGACGTGGAGACCGGCCTGCCGCAGGCCGTGATGGACGCCACCTGGATCACCGCCATGCGGACCGGCGCGGCGACCGCCGTGGCGGCGAAGGCCCTGGCGCGCCCCGGCGCGGCGACCTTCGGGATCCTCGGGTGCGGCGTGCAGGCGCGGACCAATCTGGAGGCGCTCGCCGTCGCCCTTCCCTCCCTGCGCGAGGTGCGCGCTTACGACATCCATCCCGAGCGTGCGGAGCGCTACGCCGAGGAGATGGCCGGCCGGCACCCGGCGATGCGCTTCGTGGCGGTCGATACGCCCCGCGCGGCGGCCGAGGAGACGGACATCGTGG
>JACQNT010000146.1 GCA_016202915.1 Acidobacteriota bacterium | reverse complement strand
GACATCTGGTACGCCGGCTTCAAGCCGCGCGGCCGCTACGAAGAGGCCGAGCTGGACGCCATGACGCGGAAGCGGTATCCGTCGGCCCGGGCGTATGCCGCCGACATGCCGAGGATGTTCGAGGCCCTCGGCTTCCCGAAGGAGAAGGCCCGCTTCCTGGCCGATCACATCGAGGTTGAGCCGTCGCGGGGCGCCGGGCACGCGCTGGGGGCGGCGCGCCGGGACGACAGGGCGCACCTGCGCACCCGCGTCGGGACGAACGGCATGGACTACAAGGGGTACAACATCGCCGTGCACGAGATGGGGCACAACGTCGAGCAGGTGTTCTCCATGACCACCATCGACCACACGCTCCTCCAGGGGGTGCCCAACAACGCCTTCACCGAGGCCCTGGCGTTCGTCTTCCAGGCCCGCGACCTGCAACTTCTCGGCCTGGCGGACGGCGACCCGGCGGCGGAAAACTTGAAGACCCTGGAGGAGTTCTGGGCGACGCGCGAGATCGCCGGGGTGGGCCTGGTGGACATGGCCGCCTGGCGGTGGCTTTACGATCACCCGGGCTCCACGGCGGCGCAGTTCCGGGAGGCGGTCGTCGGGATCGCCCGGGACGTCTGGGGCCGCTACTACGCCTCCCTGACCGGCGCCAGGGACGTGCCGCTCCTGGCGATCTACTCCCACATGGTGAACGGCGGCATGTACACGCCCGACTACCCTCTGGGGCACGTGATCGCCTTCCAGGTCGAGCTGCATTTCAAGAAGCAGGGGACCCTGGGACCCGAGTTCGAGCGCGTCTCCAGGATCGGCTCGCTCACCCCGGACGCCTGGATGCGCCAGGCGGTGGGCGCCCCCCTGTCCGCGGAGCCTCTCCTGCAGGCGGCCGCCGCGGCGCTTCAGGCTCTCGAGGGGAAATAGGAGATTCCCGCGCCGGGGTGTCGGCGAGGAGATCGGTCGGGTGCGCTCAGCGTCCGGTGGCGCCAGTCCCGGTGTCGCCCCGCTGGAAGTGCCGCTGGACGGCGTAGAGAGCGCAGGTGGACAGGAGCAAGGCGGCCCCCGCGATCAGGTGATCGCGGGCCGTCGCCAGGAGGACGACGATCCAGGTGACGGCCGGGACCAGGGCGTTGATCCAGACTCCGGCGCGCCCGCCGGGGATCTGGAAGCCGGGCGGCCGGCCCGTGATCGTCGAGCGCGCCCGGATGACGGTCGCCAGAAGCAGCAGGTCGTAGGCCCCGAACACCCACACGTCCAGCACCAGCAGGTCCTCGAAATCGAGCGCCGCCAGGAGCGCGTATCCCACCGCGTAGGCCAGGAGGACGCGGTGCGGCGTGCCGTGCCTCGGGTGCAGCCGGGCCAGGAAGCGGGGCAGTGATCGATCCGCCGCCAGGGCCCAGCCGAGGCGGGACCACCAGAGAAGATAGGTCATGAAGATGACCGCGAAGCTGGCCACGCTCGCCAGGAACGCCCACTGGCCCAGGACCGCGCCGCCGAGCGCCGCGCCGATGTCGGCGAACTCCCCCGATTCCCACTCCTGCCAGTTACCCACCGCGGCGAGGCCGGCGACGGTCGGCGCGGCGTAGCTGAGGACCACCAGGGGCGTGACGATCAGGAGGGCCAGCGGGATGGAACGCGCCGGTCGTTCGATCTCCTCGGCGGCCGTGCTGATCTCGGTGTAGCCGGAGTAGAACCAGATCGCCAGCGCCAGCCCTGCTCCGAACCCGCCCCAGGCGTCCGTCCCGGGGGCCGTGAACGGGAGAAAGGGGTTGTGGCGGGCCCGCAGCGTCCCGGCGATGACGATCCAGACGAGGGGGGCGATCAGAAAGATGTTGAGCGCCACGGCGGCCGATCCGACGATGCGGATGCCGCGGTAGTTGAGATAGGCCAGCGCGGCGATGAAGCCGACCGCCGCCAGCCAGCGCTCGAGGCCGGTCATCCCGGGCAGCCAGTGACGCAGGGCCTCGGCGAACAGGACCGGATACAGGGCGTTGTCGAGGAACGAGGAGATCAGGCTCCAGGCGCCCGCCTGGAAGCCCCAGAACTTTCCGAGGACCTCGCGGGCCCAGGCGTAGTAGCCCCCTTCAACCGGCCGGACGGAGGAGAGCTCGGCGGTGGCGAATGCGACGGGCACTCCCCAGAGCCAGGGGGCCAGGAGCAGGAGAAGAACCATCATCCCGGGCCCGGTCCGGGCGACGAAGCCCTCCGTGCCGTAGGGCCCGCCGCAGGCCGAGGCGTAGAGGAGCCCGATGACCGACACCAGCCCGGCGCGGGCCCGGAAGCGTCCCCCTTCGCCTGGATGTCCTGGAGCGGGCATGAATCAGGCCCCCCCGCAGCGCGACCGAGGCCACACGATTTCGCGCGGCCCGGCGCGCGGGGGCCCGGGAGGGAGCAGCGACGTTGCGGCGCGGGGCGGCCGTGGTCTACGATGCGCGCCGCTTTCCGGGCTCATGATGAACCACCTGAGGGAGGTTGGGCGATGGCCGTCTGGCTGATCCCGACCCTGACGAGCCTGCTTCTCTACGGTATCGGGCAGGGGCTCGTCAAGAAATATATCGCAGAAGTGCCGCCGGCCCGCTTCTGTCTCTACTTCGTCATCGCGAAGATCCTGCTCAACTCGACCTACTACGTCCTGTTCCGCCAGCGTGATCTCCTCGCGGCGGGCACGGGCGACTTCGCGCTCACCTGCATCGTCGCCTACCTGCTCGACGGCCTCGGGTGGCTGCTGTACTTCCAGGCGATCGTTCACGGCCCGATCGCCATCGTGGGGACCCTGAGCGCCGCCTACCCGGCCCTGACGGTCGTGTTCGCCCGGCTCTTCCTGGGAGAGACCCTGATCGCCTCCCAGTACGCCGGCGTGGCGCTCGTCATCGCGGGGTGCGTCGGCCTGTCGTACGCGCCGGCGCCGCCGGGCTCGCGGGAGATCGATCGGCGCTGGATTCCGCTCTCCTTCATCGCCCTCGTCCTCTGGGGCTGCTCCTCGACGCTCCTCAAGGCCGCCTACCGCCTGCCGGGCGCGGACGAGGTCGTCGTCATGATCTACAGCCTGGTCGGGGCGGTCGCGACGCTGGGGGTGTACGGCGTCGCGCGTGGGCGCGGGGACGCCGGGGGAGCAGGTGGAGGAGGCGGCGGCGGCTGGCTTCGCTCCCTCCTGCCGATGGGCATGCTGGCGGGAGGGGACATCGGGTTCATCGTGGCGACGCGCTATGGGCCGGTGTCGCTGACCACCCCGCTCAGCGGCGCCTATCCGATCGTCACCGTCCTGTTCGCCCGCCTCGTCCTGGGCGAGAGGATCGGCGGCTGGCAGGCCGCCTGCATCGCCGCGATCCTCGGAGGGATGGCCCTCGCCCCGGGCCCGGGGTAGAGGCCGGCTCCGGGCGCCACGCCTCAGAACTGGTAGACCAGGGTGAGATAGGGGAACGAATCTCCGCCCTCGTCCCCGAGTCCCCAGCCGTAGTCGATCCGGATCACGAGCGGCCGGCGCGGGACGAGCAGGCGCAGCCCCACCCCGGCCCCCATGATCGCCGGGTTCCGACCGTCGGGCGTCCCCGAGACGTACCCGGCGTCGAGGAAGATGGCGCCTTTGAGGATCCGGGCGGCCCTCGGCTCGAGGGGGATCGCTCCGGGATCGGACACCTGGACCCCAGGATCCGGCGTCCGTTCGGGGAGACGGCGCGCCAAAGGGATCCACAGTTCCGCCTGCAGGGCCGCCAGGTGCCGGCCGAGGAAGGCGTCCTGACGGAAGCCGCGCACGGTTTGCGCTCCGCCGAGGCTCCACAAATAGAACGACGGGACGCCGCGATCGAGCGCGCCCCCCGACAGATGCAGATCGCTCTCGAGCCCGGAGAGGTGGCGGCCGTGGAGCGTGGCGTCCAGGCCGGGGCGCACGAAGGTGCGCTCCCCGCCGGCCACGTCCAGGGCGAAATCGACGGTGGGCGCGACCCGCGCCGTGAGGCTGGGGCGTCGGTAGGCGTGCCGCCACTCGTAGGAGGCCGCGAGCCGCAGCTGCGTCACGTTCTCCTCCGGATCCCCCGGGATCGTCTTCTCCAGCTCGAGGCGCTCGTGACGCAAGCCAACCTGAAGCCGCAGGTCGTGCGGCGCCGGCAGGCCCAGGGGACGGACACCGATGGCGACGGCCGCCCCGGACAGCCTCTGGTCGGTCTCGATGCCGGCCAGGAGGCGGTCGTTGATGAAGTCGGAGAAGACCTCGGCTTCGAGATCGTAGAGACGCTTCGGATCCTCGCGGTCGGCCATGAGGGGGGACTGGTAGGCCAGCGTGCCGCCGATCGAGGCGTTGTAGAGCGGGGTGATGATGAGCCTGTCGAGCTGGCGCAGGGCCTCGTCCTTCTGGTAGATGAGGCCGACGGCCCCCTTGCGGCGCGGGCCGTATGATGCGGTCCCGCCGATGTAGTTCGTCCGGCGCTTCCCGCCGCGGGGCGGCGCGGGCGGCGTGAGGCTCTGGATGAGGTACGCTCCGCGCGGATACTCTTCCTGCGAGGGAGGGCCGGGGACAAACGCGATGGCGTAACCAAACCGACGCAGCTCCCCGCTCTCGCCGCGGTAGCGCTGGAAATTGTAAAGATCCCCCTCGCGGGTCTGCAGCAGCCGGCGCAGCGCGCCCCGCGGCGCGTCCCCGGGCACGGGGTAGAGGGCGGTCTTCTCCCGGAAATCCGGGTCGGGAGCAGCCCCGATGCGCGACAGGTCGGCCGGGTCGAAGGTGAGCAGATCGATCCGGTGACTGCTCTCCCGGACCGTGACGGCGGGCCGGCCCGCCTCGCACGCGGCGGTGATCGAGGGGACGTACCCGAGGAAGCGGTAGCGGCGGGCCAGGGACTCCTCGATGGCGCGCGGGTCACAGGCCGCGCCGGCGAACCGCCGGAGAAGCCGCTCCAGGCTCTCCTCGGAGAGGACCGGCAGGTACGCTGGATCCGCAGAAGGCCGGAGGATGCGCGCGGAAGGGGAGGCGTCGGTGCGGACGCCCTGCTCGCCCGCGGCCAGGGCGACCACCGCGGCGAGGCCCCACGCGACCGGGGCTGCGAATGCGAGGCGACGTCGCTCCATGGAGGCGCCTGTGTACCCCCGCGGCCCGTCGCTGTCAATACACCGAAGGATCGACATTTTCCTGTTGATCCGGATCGCGATGTGGGGGGATACTCCGCGCTCATGGCCGCCCGGCGCGGCGGGTCCTCCGGCCGTGCGAGGCCGGGCCCGGGGGCTGACCGAGGGAGGGAAGAGGCATGCTGCGCGCGCTGCACCGTACCGGCATCATCCTGGCGTTTCTCTCTTCAGGCGCGGCCCTGGGCACGGGGGACGCGCTGGCCCGCGGCGGCGATGGAACGGTGGAGGTCGGGCCGTACGTCTCCTACAGCCGCTTCAGCAATACGAGCGGGATCGATGAGTCGCCCGGCGGCGGCGTACGCCTCAACGTCTACTTCTCGACGCTTCACTCCCTGGAGTTCGATCTGGACGGCAGCAGCGAAAGCCACGAGGAGGCGAATCTCAAGATCCGATCCCTCACCGACAAGATCGGGATCCACTACGTCCGCAACTACACGCCGAAAGGCAGCCAGAAGATGTCGCCCTTCGTCGCCTTCGGCGTGGGGCGGATCTTCGTGGTGAAGCGGGTGGAAAACGTCGCGCTGGGAACGGTGACGGAAGGACGCGACGGGGCGAACCTCCTGAGCGCCTCGGGCGGGGTCCGGTACTTCTACACGCCTCGCGTCGCGCTCAGGATCGATGCCAAGATGTACCGCTGGCGGGGGGTTGGCGTGACCGGTGCGCCAGACGCGTTCTTTTCGCTCGACGTGACCGCGGGCGTGATCTTCCTCCTGGGGTCCGAGAAACAGGCGGCGCCCGCCGGGGAGTGAGATGCGCGTCGCGAACGCCTCCACGGCGATCAGGACCCCGGCGAAGGTCGCGGTCGTCAACGTGACGGAAGAAGTGCGCCGCGCGCTGGCGGGCGCCGCGATCCGGAACGGCCTCGCCGTGGTCTCGGTCCCGCACACCACCTGCTGCCTGTCCCTCAACGAAGACGAGCCCGGGCTCAAGGACGACATCGGCCGCCTGGCGCGGCATCTCCTCGATCCGGCGGAGCCGGAGGGCGGCTTCCGCCACGACCGGGTGGACGACAACGCGCGAGCCCACCTGTTCGCCTCCCTCGTCGGGCCCTCGGTCTCCGTGCCCGTGAAGGACGGCGGGCTCCTTCTCGGCACCTGGCAGGGCGTCCTGCTCGTGGAGGCGGACGGGCCCCGCACGCGGCGCCTCGACATGACGTTCCTGGGAGACTGAGGGCCCCGCAGGCGCCGGAAACCGGGGAGGGTCAGGACGGGGGGTTACTTGAACGACGCCCGGTCCCCGGCTAGAATCGCTGACCGGAGGCAGGGTCTATGGGCACCGCGGATCAGTCCCGGAGGCTGTTCACGGTCGACGAGGCGAACGCGCTCCTCCCCGACATCAAGCCCGCGGTGGAGGAGCTCCTCGGAACGTTCAAGCAGATCCGGGCCGAGATCGAGGCGGCGGCCGTCCAGGCCAACCTCCCGCTCGGCAGCCCCGACCTGGCCAGGCACCTGGAAGCGCGGGCGGTGGCGCCGCGCCTGTTCGAGCGGGTCAAGATGCTCATCGAGCAGATCCATTCGAACGGCTGCCTCGTGAACGGGCCGGAGGTGGGCCTCATCGACTTTCCCTGCCTGTTCAACAACGAGATCGTCTTCCTGTGCTGGAAATATGGCGAGCCCGGAGTCGCGCACTGGCACCGGATCCCGGACGGCTTCGCCGGGCGCCGGCCGCTCCTGGACGCCACGTCACCCGAAGGCGGAACGCGCGTCCATTAAGGGCGTCCGGGCGGGGTCAGGTGGTGGGCCGGTCCCCGTTCGCCTGGATGCGCCGATGGTACCCCTGGCGCACCCGATCGCAGACCTCGCGGGGGTCGTCCGTGACGGTGAACAGGCGCAGGTCCTCGCGCGACACCATGCCGCCGCCGACCATCTTCTCGTGGATCCAGCGCAGCATCCCCTTCCAGTAGTCGCTGCCGATCATGATCACGGGGAAGTTGTCGATCTTGTGCGTCTGGACCAGGGTGAGCGCCTCGAACGCCTCGTCGAGGGTCCCGTACCCTCCGGGGAAGACCACGTAGGCGCAGGCGTACTTGATGAACATCACCTTGCGGGCGAAGAAATAGTTGAAGTTGATCAGAGTGTCGATGTGGCGGTTGGGCTGATGGAGGAACGGCAGGCGGATGTTCAGGCCGATCGATCGTCCGCCGCCGCGCCGTGCCCCCAGGTTGGCCGCCTCCATGATCCCCGGACCGCCGCCGGTGATGATCGAGAACCCGTCGCGCGCCAGGCCTTGGGCCACCTGGATCGCCAGACGGTAGTAGCGCGTGCCCCTGCGCACCCGGGAGCCGCCGAAGATCGACACCGCGGGCTCCACGGGCCGCAGCGTCTCGAAGCCTTCGACGAACTCCCCCATGATCTTGAAGACCGTCCAGGTGTCCTTCGGCGCGACGTCCTTCATCGAGAAGCCGCCGCGCCTGAGGGGAGGCCGGTCGTCGGCGGAGGGCTCCGCGGCGACGGCGAGGTTTCTGGTGGCACGAGGCATGCGGTCCTCCGGGGCCCGGGCAGCAGGCGACCGAAAAAATATAGGTTCGGCCGCGTCGGGCGACAAGCGCCGCGGCTGCGAGAGGGGGCCGAGGGATCGCCCGCCGGCGCGCGGCCGGAGGCCGGCCGATGATCGCCGTGGGATCCGGGGGGGCCGGCGCCGTGCCGCCGGCAGCCGGGAGCGGAGTGGAGCTGGAGATCGTCGATCTCGCCTTCGGGGGGCGCGGGGTGGGGCGCACCGCCGCGGGCTTCGTCGTGTTCGTCGCCGGGGCGCTTCCCGGGGAGGCGGTGCGGGCGCGCATCGACCGGGTCAGGAGGGGGTACGCCGAGGCGACCTGCCTCGAGGTCCTCCGCCCGTCTCCCGCCCGTACCGCACCCCCGTGCAGCCACTACGGTGCCTGCGGTGGGTGCGATCTGCAGCACCTCGCCCCCGAGGATCAGGCGCGCGCCAAGCGGGCCCAGGTGGCGGCCCTCCTGGCGCGCGTCGCCGGCTGCGGCGACGCGCCGGTTCGCGAGGCCGTGACGATCGGCGCGCCGCTCGCGTACCGCTTCCGGATGGATTTCGACTGGGGAGCCGACGCGGGCGGCGCGCCGGCCCTCGGATTGCACCGCCGGGACCGGCCGGCCGAGATCGTGCCGATCGCGGAGTGCCGGATTCAGCCGGAGGCGGGGAACGCCATCAGGAACTGGATCGCGGCGCGGGCGGGTGAGCGGGGCCTCGGATCCCGGGGCCCGGCGGGGCGCCGGGGACTCCTGCGGCGCGTGGCGATCCAGGTGGCGCACCGGACGGGAGAGATCCTGGTGACGCTGGAGACCGGCCGGGGCGAGACGAAGGCGCTGGCCTGCCTGGCGCGCGACCTGATGCGCCGCCACGCGGGCGTCGTGGGCGTCGTCCGGCGGACCCGGGCGGAGCCCGGCCGATCGGCGCAGGCATCGATCCTCGTGGGACGGGATCACCTCTTCGAGGAGGTGGACGGAGACCGACTGATGGTCCCCGCCGGCGCGTTCTTCCAGCCGAACGTGTTCGGCCTGGCGCGGCTGCGCCGCGAGGCGGTCGATCTTCTGGATCCCCGCGCTGACGAGGCGATCCTGGAACTCTACTGCGGTGTCGGCTTCCTCACCCTCGCGGCGGCGCGCCGGGCGGGATCGGTCCTGGCGGTCGAGGGGTCGAGGGAGGCGGTGGCGGCGGCGCGCTACAACGCCGCCCGCGCCGGCATCGGGAACGCCCGCTTTCTCTGCCGGGAGAGCTCCGCGGCCCTGCCGGGCCTGCTCCGGGAGACGGACTGGGGCGCGCTCCTCCTGGACCCCCCGCGCTCGGGCCTGCCGCGGGGCGCCGCCGGCGTGATCGCCCGCTCCCGCCTGCGGCGGCTGGTGTACGTGTCGTGCGACCCCGGGACCCTGGCGCGCGACGTCGGTCTGCTTTCCCTGGAAGGCGGGTTCCGGCTCGTGAGCGTGGTGCCGCTCGACCTCTTCCCCCAGACGCACCATGTCGAGTGCGTGGCGCTTCTGGCGCGCGAGGCGTCAGGACGCCGCGCTGCGGGCCCTGGCGGCGGCCTGGCGCAGGCGCAGGGCGCCGGCCGAGTAGAGGTTGAAGAGTGAGGAGTAGCACTCGAACTCCCCCTGACGCGACAGGTTCACGATCTCGCCCAGGGTGCGCACCCCGTCGACCAGCGCGAGGACCTTCTTGTCCTGGGGGCTCAGGTCCGGCCTGCCGGCCGCTTCTCCGGGTGGCAGAACCGGCTGCAGGACCACGGTATCGTCAGGGAGGGCGGCGCGGATCTTCGACCACTCGTCCAGGCGGTGAATCCCTTCCATGATGATCTTGGTGGTGGACATCGACAGCGTGATCTTCTCCTTGGCGGCGGGCTCCCCTTCGATGAACTCGAAGAAGCCGCTGCGCCAGTGAAACAGCGCGTAGACGATCTCCAGGACCTGTTGCTTGACGGCCCACAGCAGCTGGTTGGCGGTGAGGAGGCCCATGCGCACCAGGACCTTCCCGTGGCGCGTCGACTCGTCGATCTTGGAGGCCGACACGGCGTTCTGCTCGGGGGAGATCATCCCCTTGCGCACCAGGAAATTGCCCAGGCTGTCGCGCACCGAGTTGGAGCGCGCAAAGACGATCTCGCCCGCCTCCCAGTGGAGCGAGCGGGTCTCGGCGCCGCGCGTCAGGCGCAGGACGCCGCTCTTCTTCGACATGCCCAGGAGGTTGAAGACGTCCGCCAGGGTGATGGCGCTGAGGTCGCCGCTGAGCACGCTCTTTCCGGCCATCAAGCCTCCCGGGCCGGTCCCGGAGGCGTCCGCCGGCCGGCGGCCGCGGCGGCGCGATTTCGCTGCTGTATGCGCTCCGCGAGGCGGCGGGAATCAACCTTGACAGGCCGCGAGGCTCCCCGTAGACTTAGCGCACCCTCGCGGGGCGGGGGGGCGTCAAGCGGCCTGTTCGCAAGGATTTCAGGGGAAGCGCCCGGGGCGCCCCCGGGTCCGCGACGCGCTTGACTTGGACGGGCCGCTTCCCTAGAATGCGCCTTTCTCCCACCCCGGCTGCGCAGGAGGCAGAGGCGCGGCCCGAGGGGCGCCACGCGGGCGGCGGACGTCCCGGAGGCTTCGACCTGATGCAGCTCACACGAGTCCTCGCCGCGGCGCCCCTGGCCTCCCTCCTCCTGATTCTCGGCTGCAGCAAGACCGAAGACGTGGCGCCCGAACGGAAGATCTTCGGCGACCCGCCGACGATTAGCAACTTCAGGATCCTCAATCCTGATCTGACGGAGGCCACGTCGCCGCAGCTGACGCCGGCGAGCGCAGAGTGCGACTTCTCCAGGATCATGGAGACCAGGT
>JACQNT010000150.1 GCA_016202915.1 Acidobacteriota bacterium | reverse complement strand
GGGAAGGTTGTCCGTCAAGAGAAGGAGCTTCTCGCCGTCCCTCAGCAGGTCAATATCCCTGGACTCCATGCTGAACCTCCTGACGACAAACACGAACCATAGACCTTGAACTCGGATCCAAGCTCAAGGGTTCTTTGATGACACAGCAGTACTAACGGAAGATCCACTGGAAGATGCCGACCAGGCTTTTCGCTGCGGGCGTGAGCTTCGCGCGACGCCACGCGTCGGCGGCCTTGCGGACGATCTCCCCCTGCGTCGGGTAGGGGTGGATCGTCGCCGCGATGCGGCCGAGCCCGACGGCAGCCGTGATCGCCAGCGCAAGCTCCCCGATCATGTCCCCGGCGTGCTCCGCCACCAGGGTGGCCCCGAGGAGACGATCGGTGCCTTTCTTCAGGTGGAGCCGCACGAATCCTTCGTTCGCGCCGTCGAGGACCGCCCGGTCCAGATCCTCGAGCGGCACCGTGATCGTCTCGACCGCGATCCCCGCCTCGTTCGCGTCCCTCTCGTACAGTCCCACGTGCGCGACCTCCGGGTTGGTGTAGGTGCACCACGGGACGACCAGCCGGCTCGCCCGGCCGCGGCCGAAGAAGAGGGCGTTGGCGACGACCAGGCGGGCCTGGGCATCGGCCGCGTGGGTGAACTGGTACCGGGAGCAGACGTCGCCAACGGCGTACACGCGCGGGTTGGCGGTGCGCAGCCGGTCGTCGACCTTGATACCCCTGGCGTCATGCGCGATCCCGGCCCGTTCGAGTTGCAGCCCCTCGACGTTGGGGACCCGGCCGGCGGCCACCAGGATCTGGTCCGCGGTGACGCTCGTGGCGCGGCCCTCGTGCTCGTAGCGCACGATCCTCTCGTTCCCGCGTCTCTCGACCGCCAGAAGGCTCGCGCCGTGGCGGAACTCGACGCCGTCGCGCCTCATCGAGGCTTGAAGGACGGCGGCGGCGTCCCGGTCCTCGCGGGGGAGGACCTGAGAATCACGATGGATCAGGGTCACCTCGCTCCCGAAACGGGCGAAGGTCTGGGCCATCTCGCAGCCGATCGAACCCCCGCCGATCACCACCAGGCGCCTCGGCAGCTCCTCGATCCAGAAGATCGTCTCGTTGGTGAGCGGCTCCGCCTCATCGAGCCCGGGGACGGGCGGCAGGGCCGCGCGTGCGCCCGTGGCGATCACGGCGCGCCGAAAGACGAGCCGCGCCCCGCCGACTTCGACCGCCTCCGGGCCGGCGAACCGCCCCTCGCCGAGAAAGACGTCGATGCCCATCTCGCGGTAGCGCCAGACGCTGTCCGCCCGGCTCATTTCGCCCCGCAGGCGCCGCATCCGCCGCATTGCCGCGGCGAAATCGCCGGCGCCCGCCACCGGGGGGGCGCCGTAGACGGCTGCCCCGGTCCTCGCCTCGTGCCAGGCGCGCGCCGCGCGGATGATCGCCTTCGACGGCACGCAGCCCACGTTCAGGCAGTCGCCTCCCATCAGGTGGCGCTCGATCAGGGCCACCTTCGCCCCTAGAGCCGCGCCTGCCGCCGCCGTCACCAGCCCGCCGGGGCCGGCCCCGATGACCACCAGGTGGTATCGGTCCTGGGGCGGGGGATTCATATACTCAGGCGGGTGGACGTTCCCCAGGAGCTTCAAGTTGTGCTCGTCCAGCGGCCAAACGAGCGCCTCCGGCCGGCCCGGCTCCGTGCGCGGGACGCTGAGCGTCGCGGAACTGCGATTCATCGAGAGCCTCCCGAAGTTGATTCCGGCAGCGCCCGACGCGCAAGGCGCGTCACGATCGCTGTCACCGCAAGCGTGGCCAACAGACCCAGAATCAGCACGGCCCAGTAAGCAGCGCCCTTGCTTTCCTGCGCTCCCGCCGCGAGACCGGCGACGTCGCCGGCCAGCTTGCCGTAGTACACGTAGAGCAGCGTGCCGGGCAGCATTCCCATCGAGGCCACGAGGTAATCGACGAAGCGCACCTTCGTGAGCCCCAGGCCGTAGTTGAGAAGGTTGAAGGGAAACACGGGCGAGAGTCGCAAGAGGAGCGTCACTTTGAGTCCCTCCGCCGCGATGGCGCGATCGATGGCGGCGAACCTGTCGTTCCCGGCCAGGCGGCGCTCGATCGTCGCCCGGGCGAGGTAGCGCGAGACGAGGAAAGCGGCGGACGAGCCGATCGTCGCGCCGACGAAGACGTAGAGGATGCCCCAACTCAGGCCGAAGATCGCGCCCGCGGCGAGCGTGAGCAGCGAACCCGGCACGAACGCCACCGTAGCAGCCGCATAGCCGGCGATGAAGGCGATCGGCCCCCAGGGCCCCAGTTGCGAGAGCCACGCCGCGAGCTCCTGAAGGTGCGCGCTTGCGACCCGCCCGAGCCCGAGAAGCGCCGCGAGCAGGACGAGAAGAAGGACGATCCGCGCCAGGGAGAGCCCCCGCCCAACGGCCTGCTCCTCCGCCTTGACGGCCAGCCTGTTCATTCCCCTCCACCTCCTGCCCTGCCTCGAATGGAAGCGACGGCTCGAGGGCGCCCGCCTGGCGAGGTTCGCCATGGGCGGGGGGTCCGCCCCGCGGGCACCCTCGCGCGCAAAGTCTCGGGAGGGGCGAAACCGTTACAGGAGGCCTTCGGTCCCGGGGCCCCCTACGTCTTCCAGTTCTGGAAGCGCCGCATGGCGCACGTAGGCGCGGCAGTGCCGGCACACATCAGGGGGGAGGTGGAAGCGCAAACGCTGCACGCGTGTGAGACGCGCTTCGAGGCAGTCCGTGACCACTTCGCATTCGAGGTCGCCATTATGGATTACCTGGATGGCGAACTTCCGCCCGAGG
>JACQNT010000139.1 GCA_016202915.1 Acidobacteriota bacterium | reverse complement strand
GACGCTGGAGCTCGCCCTGCTCGGGGTCCCGATGGTGATCGTCTACCGGATGAACCCGCTGACCTATGCCTTCGCCCGGGCGGCGTCGACCGTGCCTCACGTCGGGATGCCCAACCTCATCGCCGGTGAGCGGGTCGTGCCCGAGCTGGTGCAGGGGGACTGCCGCCCGGAGAAGATCGCCCGGGAGGTGAGGCGGATCCTGACCGATCCGGGGGCGGCGCAGGCGATGCGGCGCGGCCTCGCGGGGGTGCGCGACAGGCTCGGGCGGCCCGGGGCGATCGCCCGGGTCGCGGCGGTGGCCTGGGATATGATCGCGGCCCGCCGGGGGGCGCGGCCGGCCGGCGCGGCGCCCGGGCGGTCGGGCGGCGGGCCGGCCTGAGGCGGGCGGCGAGGAAGCGGGGGGCGGACGCGACGCATGGCGAGGACGCGGTCGGGGGTCAGGAGCATGACCGGCTTCGGCCGGGGCGCAGCCGAGAGAAACGGCGTGCGCGCCGAGGTCGAGCTGAAGGGGGTCAACCACCGCTTCCTCGAGATCAAGATGAGGCTGCCGGCCGAGGCGGCGGCTCTCGAGCCGGTGCTGCGGGCGCGGATCCAGAAAGTCGCCCTGAGAGGACGGATCGATCTCTCCGTGACCCTCGCTTCGAGTCGGCCGCCCTCCTACCGGGTCGAGATCAACCGGCCTCTCGTCACCGGCTACCTGAAAGCGGCCGAGGCGGTCAGGAGGGAGCTGCGACTGACGGGATCGATCGGGATCGAAACGCTGCTCGCCCTTCCCGGGGCGGTGGCGATCGAGCCGCGGCGGGAGCGACCGGACGGCGCGCTCCGGAAGATCCTCCTGGAGTCGCTGGACCGGGCCCTGGCGGCCTACGATGCGATGCGCGCCGAGGAAGGGGGGCGCCTGACCCGGGATCTGCGGGCCCGCCTGCAGTCGGTCGCCGGGGCCACCCTGGAGATCGAGCGGGAGGCCAGGGGCCTCCCCGAGGCCTACGCCGGAAGGCTGAGGGCGCGCGTCGCCGTGCTCCTGAAGGAGCCGGGATTGGAGCCGGCGCGCCTGGCCCAGGAGGTGGCCCTCCTGGCCGACCGGCTGGACATCACCGAGGAGGTGGTGAGGCTCAAGGGACATGTCGATCAGGCGCGCGCCGCGCTCGAACGCCCGCAGGGCGCCATCGGCAAGACGCTCGACTTCCTCATGCAGGAGATGAACCGGGAGGCGAACACCATCGCCTCCAAGGCCGAGGAGGTGGCGATCTGCCAGGCCTCCCTGCGGATCAAGTCGGAGGTCGAGAAGATGCGCGAGCAGATCCAGAACCTGGAGTGACACGGCGGACGGGGAGCGTAGCGGGATGAGCGGCGGGAGGCGGAGGCGCGCCGGAGGGGCGCCGCCGCGGGCGGACGGCCCCGGCGGGACCGTGTTCGTCGTGTCGGCCCCTTCGGGGGCCGGGAAGACCACCCTCTGCAAGCGCCTCCTCGGCGAGGTCGAGGGCCTCGATTTCTCCGTCTCTTTCACCACGCGGGCCCCGCGCGCGGGCGAGCGGCGCGGGGTGGATTACCACTTCGTCGATCGCCGGGAGTTCGACAGGCGCCGGCGGCGCGGGGAGCTCGTGGAGTGGGCCGTGGTGAACGGGGGCCTCTACGGCACCTCGGCCGAAGCGCTCCGGGAGGCCGCGGCGCGCGGGCGGGACATCCTCCTCGACATCGACACCCAGGGGGCCGCGAACGTCCGCCGGCTGGTCCCCGGTTCGGTCCTGATCTTCATCCTGCCGCCGAGCCGGAAGGCGCTGCGCGACAGGCTCCTGAAGCGCGGCAGCGAGGGAGCGGAGGCCCTGGAGCGCCGCCTGGGCCTGGCCCGGGGGGAGGTCGAAAAGGCGCACCTGTACGACTACGTCATCATCAACGACGCCCTCGAGGACGCCTACGATCAGCTGAGGGCGATCGTCACGGCGACGCGCTGCCGGCGCGAGCGCCAGGGACGCCGCCTCGCCTCGATAGTTGGGGAGTTCGCGGGGCGCCGCTGACCGGGCGGTGCTGACCGGGCTCCACCCGGCGGCGCTTTTCGATTACAATGCTCCCTTCGGTTCGGGAGGATGCATGATCGAGAGCGGTTTCATCGGCAACAAGTTCGAGTTCATCACCATCGCGGGCGAACGCTGCAGGCAGCTGCAGCGCGGGGCGCGCCCGCGCATCGAGACGGACGCCAGGAAGCCCGTGACGATCGCCCAGCAGGAGGTGCTGGCGGGCGTCATCGAGTACGCCTACGGTCCGTTCCCCGAGGAGTTCCCCGACGAGGCCGAGGTGGCCGAGGTGACCACGGAGGGCTACCCGGCCGGGGAGGCCGGAATGGACGCCCGTGACCAGGGGGCCTGAACGGCGCGCCGGGAGGCCGGGCCCCCGCGTCGCCCTCGGGGTGACGGGGGGGATCGCCGCCTACAAGGCCGCCGAGATCGTGCGCGGCCTGGCCCGCCGGGGCGCCGGCGTCCACGTCATCATGACGGCCCACGCGCAGGAGTTCATCACGCCGCTGACGCTGCAGACCCTGTCCGGCAACCGCGTCCTGACGGACCAGTGGGACCTCGCGCAGGGAGCGGATATCCAGCACATCGCCCTGGCGCGTGACCTCGAGGTCTTCCTGGTCGCGCCGGCGACGGCCGACATCCTGGCCAAGTTCGCCCACGGCATCGCCGACGATCTTCTCAGCACCTTCTACCTCGCGGTGACGGCGCCCGTCGTCGTCGCGCCCGCCATGAACCTGTGGATGTGGGAGCACGCCGCCACCCGCGCGAACCTGGACACGCTGCGCGGGCGGGGCGTGCACGTCGTCGATCCGGCGTACGGCGACCTGGCCTGCGGGGAGGAGGGGATCGGCCGGATGGCCGAGCCCGAGGCGATCGTCGAGGAGGCGCTGGGCCGGGCTAAAAAAAAACCTCGCGCTCGCTTGAGGGCCGTCGCGTCCTCGTGACGGCGGGGCCCACGCGCGAGGCGATCGATCCCGCCCGCTTCATCAGCAATCCCTCCACCGGCAAGATGGGCTACGCGCGCGCGGCCGAGGCCGCGGCGCGCGGCGCCGAGGTCACGCTCATTTCCGGGCCGACGTCGCTGGCGCCGCCACCCGATGTCAACCTGGTGCGCGTCACCACCGCGGACGAGATGTACCGCGCCACGCTCAACCAGGCGCCCGGCGTCGATCTCGTCCTCAAGGCGGCCGCGGTCTCCGACTACCGGCCGGAGGAAAGCGCGCCGGGGAAGATCAAGAAGGAGGCGCTGCTGAAGAAGGCGCGCCGGGCGGGCGCCGACGGGGTGATCGCGCTCCGGCTCCGCCCCACCCCGGACATCCTCGAGGAGGTGGGCCGGCGCAAGAAGCCGGGCCAGGTGCTCGTCGGCTTCGCCGCCGAGACCGGTAACATAAAGTCCAACGCCCTGCGGAAGCTCAGGAGGAAGAACCTCGATCTGATCGTCGCCAACCGGATCGGCGGCGCCGGAGAAGGGTTCGAGGCCGATACGAACCGCGCCATCGCCGTCCATGGTGACGGCAGGGTGGTCGAGCTGCCGCGGATGTCCAAGGTGGAGATGGCCCGAGCCGTCCTCGATCTGTCGGAGCGTCTTCTCGAGCGGGGCCGCGGAAGGCGGCCGCGCCGGCGCGCGGCCCCCGGGAGGGCGCCCGGGTCGGACTCATGAGCGAGGCGGAGAGAATCGACAACGCTCTCGCCGCCCGGCTGGAGTGGCTCCGCCTGCTGGGGGTCGAGGAGGTCCGTCTCCGCGGGCTGCCCCGCGCCGATACCGTGCCGCCTGGGGGGATACCGGCGGCGGCCGGCGCCCCTTCCGCGCCCGCCCCCGCGGCGCCCCGCCGGGCGGCCTTGCAGCCGGGCCTCTTCGGGGAGCCGGCGCCGGAGACACCGGAACCGGAGGCGGACCCCGGGCCGGCGCTCGCCGTGGCCCGGGCCCCCGAGGCGACGGACGCCGCCTCCGCCCTGCG
>JACQNT010000023.1 GCA_016202915.1 Acidobacteriota bacterium | reverse complement strand
GGTTGGCCCAGGTGCAGGCGGCGATGGCCAGCAGGATGAACGCCTGGCGCGCCGCCGGGGTCCAGGGGCCGGGCACGAGCGCGGTCAGGAACGCCTCGAAATACTCCGCGGCGAAGACGACGTAAACGGCCCCGTCGCAGAACGCCCCGACCCAGGCGCACCAGCCGGCCTGGAAGCCCCAGAAGTCGCCGAACAGGCGGCGCACCCAGCGGTAATAGCCGCCCTCGACGGGGAAGCGGCTCGCCATCTCGCTGGAGGCCAGCCCCAGCGGCAGACCGTAGAAGATCGGCATGACCAGGACCAGGAGGATGGCGAGGCCCGGGCCCGAGGCGGAGACGATCTCCTCCGGGCCGAACGATCCGCCGGCCGAGAGGCAATAGACGAGCGCGATCAGGGGGAGAAGACGCAGGCCGCGCGGGGGCGGGCGGGTCGGCATGAAACGCCGGCTCAGCCGATCACGCGGCCGACTCCGCGCACGCCTTGTCGGCGGCGGCCAGGATGCGCTTCAGCTCGCGATCGACCTCCGGCGGCAGGGGATCGGGATCGGGCAGCGCCAGGAGCCGCTCCACCTCGGCGCGGGCCGAGGCGATCTCGTCGTGCTTTTCCTCGAAGTACTTGTCGTAGGTGCTGCGGTAGCTGAACCTCGGGAAGAACACCTCGCCCGTCTTCAGCCCGTTGAGCGTCTCCTTGAAGCCGAGGAAGTGCTGCCCCGGCCCCGCCTTCTCGATGAGGTGGGCCATCAGCGTGTCGTCGCTCACCACGACGCCCCGGCGGATCCGCTTCACCATGCGGGCGATCTCCGACTCGATGATCATCTGGGTCAGCGACATGGTGTTGTTGTCGTCCAGGACGCCGATGCCGACCAGCAGGTCGGCGCCGGAGAGCGCCGCCGCCAGCCCCGTCTGCATCGACTCGTAGGCCGCCTGGATGCCGGGGATCTTGGCGTCTGAGTTGAGGCCGACGCCGAGCGCCGGCACGTCGTAGAACTTCGCCATCTGCCCCAGCACCAGGTTGAACAGGGGGATCTCCGGCCCGGCACAGACCGCCATGCCCGACTTCATGTCGAGGACTTCCGGCCCCAGCGGGTACAGGAGCGGGCAGCCGGGGGCGGCGGTCTGGAACAGCACGACGCCCGAGAGGAACTCGACCAGGCTCATCAGGCAGGTCCCCGGCACGGTGACCGGCGCCGTGGCCCCGGTGAGCGGCATCGGCCACACGACGATCGGGACGCCGGCCCGCGCCAGGTCGATGCACAGCTCGGCCATGTGCGGCTCGTGCTGCAGCGGCGAGACGGTGCAGGCGACGACGGAGTAGATGGGGCGCTTCCTCAGGGCCTCTTTGCCGCCGGCGAGCACCTCCAGCATCTCCAGGGCGAACGGCACGTGCTCGGGGAGCTGGATCTCGTGCTGGATGTGCTTGCTGGTCATGGCGAACGAGTGGTACATCTCGTGCAGGACGCGGCTCGGCCCCGGGACGTCGAACGGCACCACCATCGGCCAGATGAAATCGACGACGTCGAGGTAGTGGCCGACCTTGGTTGAATCGCGCAGGTCCTTCACGCATCCCTGCCGGCGTTCTCCCGTCCTGTGGTCCTGGGTGAAGGTCCCCTGCCCGTTCGTCGTGACGCGCAGATGCGTGCCGTCCAGCAACATGTCGCGATCCGGCGTCCGGCCGGCGAGTGTGATGACGCGGGGGGTCGAGGCGACAGAGCGCTCGACAAGGTCGGGCTTGATCCAGGCGATCCCCTTGTCGCGGTCGACCTTCTGCCCGGCGGCCTCGAGCAGGTCGAGGGCCCGGGGGCTCTCGTACTTGATGCCGACCTTCTCGAGAATGTCCAGGGCCCTGGTGTGGAGCCTCTGCACCTCTTCGTCGCTCAGGATGCGGACTTCGGGGACCATGGAAGCTCCTCTGGAGGAGGACCGCGCCCCATGCTCCGGTCGCATGGAAATTATCTCCGCGCGGGCCGGCCGGGCGCAAGGCCGATCCCGGGTCGCCGGACCGGCCCGATGCCGTAACGGCTTGGGATCCCCCCGACCGGGGTCCGCTCACAAGCCGTAACAGCATCTCCCGCTGGCCCCGGCGTAAGGCGCGGCGCGTGGTGTGCTAGATTTGCGCCATCAGTATCAGCGCGGCGTTTCCCGGCATGAAACGCCACGGGTGTTTCCGGAGCGGGCCACCGCGCGCCGATCGGGGCGCGCCCACGGGGGACGAGCATGACGCCGACACGCTACGACGCCATCATCGTGGGAGGAGGCCACAACGGGCTGGTCGCCGCCGGCTACCTGGCGAAGGAGCGGCTCAAAGTTTTGGTCCTGGAGCGCCGGCCGATCGCCGGCGGTGCCTGCGTCACCGAGGAGCTCATCCCGGGGTACCGGGTCACCCGCACCTCATACGTCTGCAGCCTCCTCCTCCCCGAAGTGATCCGGGACTTCAAACTGAAGGATTACGGTTTCGCGGTCCTCGTCCCCGAGCCGCACACGTTTTACCCGCAGCCTGACGGGCGCTACATGCTCTGGACGGCCGACCTCCAGGGGACGGCGCGCGAGATCGCGAAGTACTCGGAGAAGGACGCGGCGGCGTTTGTCCGGTTCCAGGAGGACCTCGCCGCGCTGCAGCCGTTCATCGACGAGATCCTGCGCACCACTCCGCCCCCATTCCCGCCGCGCGGCCTGCGCGAGCTGTTCGAGTTCGGCCGGCTGGGGCGCCGGATGCTGAAGCTCGGCGAGAAGCGCCTGCGCCACTTCCTCGAGCTGATGACCGCCAGCTGCCACGACTACCTGTCGAAGCGCTTCGAGAGCGACGAGGTGATGGCCGCCCTCTCCATCAACGGGCTGATCGGCACCTGCGCCGGCCCGATGAGCCCGGGATCGGCCGCCGTGATGCTGCACCACTCGATCGGCGGCACCATCGAGGGGCAGACGGGCGCCTGGGGGTACGTGCGCGGCGGCATGGGCGGCCTCGCCAACGCCATCCTCCGGTCGGTGCGGGACCTGGGCGTGGAGGTGAAGACCGGCGCGGAGGTGGCGCGCTTCATCGTGGAGGGGGGCGTCTGCCGCGGCGTGGCCCTGAAAAGCGGCGACGAGTACCGCTCGCGCCTGGTCGCCAGCAACCTCGACCCGAAACGCACTTTCCTGAACCTGGTCGAGCGCGGCGTCCTGGACGAGGACTTCCTTCGGGACATCCGGAACTTCCGCATGCAGGGGTCCTCCATCAAGGTCAACTGCGCCCTCTCCGAGCTGCCGGACTGGAAGTGCATCCCCGGCCAGGACCCGAAGCAACCGCACCAGCAGGCGATGTTCGAGATCGCGCCGAGCGTGGAGTACCTGGAGCGGGCCTACGACGATCTCAAGTACGGCCGGCCGTCGCGGCGCCCGATGATCGATGGCAACGTGGCGTCCACCATGGACGACACCCTCTGCCCGAAGGGGCACCACGTGTTGTCGCTGTTCGTCCAGTACGGGCCTTACACGCTGAAGGAAGGGACCTGGCCGGAGATCCGCGAGAAGGTCGGGGACACGGTCATCGACACGCTGGCGGAGTACGCGCCGAACATCAGGAAGGCGATCATCGCGCGGGAGGTTCTGAGCCCCTGGGACCTGGAGCAGCAGTTCGGGCTGACCCAGGGGAACATCTTCCACGGCGAGATGACCCCCGACCAGCTCTTCTTCCTGCGCCCGGTGCCGCGCTGGGCTCGCTACCGCACGCCGATCCGCGGCCTCTACCTGTGCGGCTCGGGCGCCCACCCGGGCGGCGGCGTCATGGGCGCCCCCGGCCGCAACGCCGCCCGCGAGATCCTCAAGGACTTGCGGCGCTGAGCGACGCGTCGAGGCCGAGGAGCCTCGAGCAGGAAGGGTGCGACTCCGGCACGCTGATCCCCGGATGGTCGCGCAGCGCCTCCGGGATCGGCACGAGCTTCACCGGCATGCCGGCGGCCGACAGTTGCTGGCGCAAGAACTCGTCCGCGCCGGCGGGGACGCCGAGGTGCAGCAGGCGCACGATCGGCCCCGCCGCGATCGGGTCCTCGACCATCGACTGGTAAGTCTCGAGGAAGTCGAAGGTACTGAAGTTCCGGTCGTTCTTCAGCGCCTTCCGGAACATCCTCCCGAACAGGTCTCCGATCCCGCGGGCGCCGGAGCTGGCCCGCCCGACCGCGCGGTCAACAAGGAACTGCACGACCGATCCGCAGGAATAGAAGCTCTGGCTCCTGCCGCGCTCGCGCGCGAGGACGAGCGGCTCTCCGTCCAGCTCGACGAGGCAGCGGTTGGCGGCATGGGCGATGGCGCGCGAGAACTCCGCCTTGTCCATCGAGCCGAGGTCCCTGAGGCACAGGTAAGCGAAGTAATCGGCCGATCCCTCCGTCAGCCAGTTCTCGGAGTCGCCCAGGGGCCGGCGGAACATCTGCCCGTTCCACAGGTGGAACGACTCGTGGGCCAGGTGCTTCAGGAACATGAGTCTCGAGTGCGCCTCCTCCTTCCTCCAGTCGGTGCCGATGGCGGCCACCTGGATGAGCCCATCCAGGGTGCCGCCCTTGAAGGTCAGGCCCGACCCCTCGGAGGGCGTGTACGAGAACAGGACGAGGGGGTGGAAGTCCAGCTCGATCCCGAGCCGCTCCGCGAAGTAGTCGAAGTTCCTCGGGATGGAGGCGCGGGCCTCGTCCACCATCCAGGGAGGCAGCCCCGGATCGACAAGCGCCGACATCCGCTCCGTCCGGACCGGCTCGAGGTCGCCGAAGTACGCGTAGGTCCCGTCCTCAGGGAGCATCGACCGCGGGGGGGTCCAGGCGAGGCGCCCGCGAGCGGAGCGATCGAGGACTCTGATGCCCCGGTCCGGGGAGGTCCGGAACTCCCAGCGCGCCTCGACCTCGCCGCCGGACATGCGGGCCTTCTCCGGCGAGCAGTCTCCCAAGTCGGCGCAGACGAGGGGCCGCACGGCCAGGTGCCCCGTGTAGAGTAGCCGGCTCCCCTCCGAGAAGGCGACGTTGAAGAGGTAGTCGGCGGGCCTTTCTTCGTAGTCCGAGCGGATCTCCAGAGAAATCTCTCCCGGGTCCGCCGCGGGACCATCGAGAAGGATCGCCTCGCTCTCGCCGTGCCGCCCCCAGCGCGGCGGAGGCGTCCTGCGGCGCGCCCCTTCCGGAGGCAGGATCATCCAGCGCCCCGTCCGGGGAGGTTCCAGGTCGCGCGGGAACACGATCCCCGCGAGCGGCCGCGAGAACCTGTACCGGATCCTCCAGAGCTCCCCGTCCTTCATCTCTTCGATCTGGATGTCAATCCGGAGCGGCCGGGAAGGGCGGCTCGATCGCGCCGCGTCCCGATCCCCGGCGAGGTTGATGGGAAGGACGCAGGCGCCGAGGGCGAGGAGAAGCGGGAAGAACCGCCGCTGCGGCGCGCGGGGCCTCATCTCAGGCGCGGCCGATGTCGCGCAGCACCTGGTGGGCGGCGTTCCAGCCGCAGGCGCCCCAGACGCCGCCGCCGGGGTGCGTCCCCGACCCGCACAGGTAGAGGCTCCCGACCGGCGTGCGGTAGTCGGCGAAGCCGGCGGCGGGCCGCAGCGCGAAGAGCTGGTCCGGGGTCATGGCGCCGTGGTAGATGTTGCCGCCCGTCAGGCCGAAGAGCACCTCCAGATCCTCGGGCGTGTAGACGTGGCGCGCGATGACCGCCTCCGGGAGGTTCGGCGCGTACCGGGCGATCTCCGCGATCGTCCGGTCGGCAACCGTCCCCTTGAGCGCCTCCCAGGTCCCGCCGCGCAGATGGCGGGGGCCGTACTGCACGAAGCAGGTCATGATGTGCTTCCCCGGCGGCGCGCAGGACGGATCGAGGACGGAATGGATGCAGGCCTCGACGGTCGGGCGCGTCGAGAAATCGCCCCGCTTGCAGTCGTCCCAGGCGCGCTCCACGAAATCGACCGTCGGGCAGAAGTTGATCAGGCCGCGGTGCTGCGGCCCGGGCGCCTTCCCGGGCATGGCGGTGAAGTCGGGCAGCTCCGACAGGGCCAGGTGCACCTTGAGCGACGCCCCCAGGTCCTTGAACGTCCGCATCTGGCGCGCGAAGGCCTCCGGCAGCGCCCCCTCCGGGAGGAGCTCCAGGAAGGTGCGCCGCGGCGTGGCGTTGCTGAGCACCACGTCGGCGCGCACCACCTCGTCGTCCTCCAGCCGCACCCCCGCGGCGCGCCCTCCGCCGTCGATCTCGATGCGGCGCACGCGGGCGCCGGTGCGGATCGTGACCCCGCGCTCTTTGGCCGCGGCCGCGAGCGCCTTCGTGATCGTCCCCATGCCGCCGACCACCACGCCCCAGACGCCGGCGGCGCCGTCCACCCCGCCGAAGACGTCGTGCAGGAGGAGGAAGGCGGTCCCGGGCTGGTGCACGCCGCCGTAGGCGCCGATGACCGCCTGGGAGCAGAGGAACGCCTTCAGCTCCTCCGATTCGAACCAGCCGTCCAGGACGTCCGCCACGCCGAGCGTCGCGACCCGGATGAGGGACTGGAGGTCGTCCGGCGCCAGGCGGCGCGCCGCCAGCCCCATCCGCAGCAGATCCCACAGGTCGCGCGGGCCGCGGCCGTCGAGGCGGGGCGGCGGCTTGAGGAGGAGCGGCCTGACGAACTCCCCGACCCTTTCGAGCATGGCGTGGAACCGGGGATAGGCGTCGGCGTCGCGGCGCGAGAACTTCGCGATCTCCTTGATGTCGCGCTCGTCGCAGTGCAGGATCAACGATCGGCCGTCCGGGAAGGGGACGAAGAAAGCCGGGTCCTGGCGGATCACCCGGTACCCGTGGCGGGCGAGGTCGAAGCGCTTCACCGCCTGCGGCAGGAACAGGGTGCTGACGTAGGACGTCGAGGAGACCTGGAAGCCGGGGAACAGCTCCTCCGAGACGCAGGCCCCGCCGACGACGGCGCGCGCCTCCAGGACGGTGACCCGGTGGCCGGCCTCGCCGAGGAGGTTCGCGGCCACCAGCCCGTTGTGGCCGGCGCCGATGATGACGATGCGCTTCGCCGCCGCCATGTCCGGTCTCCCTTCCGCGACCCCCGGCGCCGCTCAGGCGCCCCGGCCGGCCGGCGCGATCTCCCCCTGAATCTCCTCGAAGCGCTCCCGGCAGCCTGCCGGGTCGTGGCGCAGCAGCCACGCCATCCGCCCTCAGCCGACGGCCAGGAAATGCCGCCACTCCTCCGCCGGCCGCTCCCCCGCGAACCCGAGCAGGTGCAGCCGGCGCCCGCCGCACCAGCGCGCCGCCCCGGCGATCGCCGCGCGCGCGCCGTCGGGATCGATCCCGGCCGCCGCGGCGATCGCGCGCTCGGATCGGGCGCTCTCGATCCCCAGGATCACACGCGCCCCGTCCAGGAAGTTGTCGCGGATCACCCGCGCCCAGGGCTCGCCTTCACCGGCGGCGCGCAGCAGGTCCCGTTGCTCGCGCGGCGACAGATATTCGATCACGCGCCCTCCCCCTCGCCTGGCGCCTCGACGGCGGCAGGCGGCCCATTCTAGCAGCGGGCGCCACCCGGGCGCCCTGCCGTCCGCCCGCGGCACCCGCGTTGCGGATCGTGGGACCCCGCGCCGTAACAGCATCCGGCGCGTGCCGTTGCTGCCGTTACGCCATTTCCGCGCGCCTTCCGATGCGGGAAAAGAATTGACCGCAAATCGACGCCGTGCTTAGATCTTCACACCATCCAGCAGCGCCTCGCGCGGAGCGAAACATGAACGTGCGGCCGAAGGTCTCGATGCTGACGGACAAGGACGTGCGTCTGATCCACGACGCGTCCCTCGAAATTCTCGAAGAGACGGGCGTCCTGTACGAGAACAGGACGGCGCTCGACGTCCTCGAGGCGCACGGCCAGAAGGTCGACCGGGATCGAGGGATCGCCTGGCTCAAGCCGGAGATCGTCGAGCGCTGCATCAAGACGGCGCCGCGGAAGTTCGTCCTCGCCTCCCGTGACGGCAGAAGCGACGCGGTCATCGACGGCGTGCAGATGCACCACATGACCGACGGGCAGGCGTCGTTCACCATCGACGAGAAGAGCGGCGAGCGGCGGACCTCCACGCTCCACGACCTGACGCTCAGCACCCTCCTCGCCGACGCCCTCGAGCCGATTCGGGTCCTCTGGTCCACGGTCTTTCCGACCGACGCCTCGACCGACAGGCGGGCCCTGTTCGAGGTGGCGGCGTCGTACATGTGGTCGTCGAAGCATTTCCAGATGGTGGGCGGGGTCCAGGATCCGGAGGACGTGCCGCACATCCTCGCCATGATCGACGCGGTCTGCGGCGACCGCCGGAAGCAGCGCGACCGCCCGATCTTCTCCATGGTCACCTGCCCGGTCTCCCCCCTGAAGCACGACGACGCGATGACGGAGGCCTGCATCGCCCTCGCGAAGGAGTGGGTGCCGATCGTCTTCTGGCCGATGCCGCTCCAGGGGGCGACCGCCCCGATCACGGTGGCGGGCACACTCTTAATGACCAACGTCGAGTTCCTGAGCGGCTTGGTGCTCTACCAGCTCGTCCAGCCGGGGCTGCCGATGATCTACCCCGCCGGTCCGGAGACCCTCGACATGCGGACGAGCCTCGCCTCCACCGCGTCCCCGGAGGGGATGCTCCTGAACCTGCCGTTCGCCCAGATGACGGAGTTCTACGACGTCCCCTACATGGCGGGCGGCATCTGCAGCGACGCCAAGACCCCGGGCATCCAGGCCGCCTACGAGAACATGGGGACCGGAATGACCGCCGCGCTGTCGGGCTGCGATCTCCTCGTCGGGATCGGCATCATGGAGGACGGCAACACCCTCTCCTTCCCGCAGATGCTGATCGACGAGGAGATCTGCAACATCCTGACCTTCATCCGCAACGGCATGGAGGTGTCGCACGAGACCCTGATGGTCGAGTCGATCCACAGGGTCGGCCATTCACCCAACCACCACCTGGCCGAGCCGGCCACCATGCAGTTCCTCAAGGCCGGCAAGGCGTACTGGCCCCGCATCAGCTTCCGGGGCACCTACGGCGACTGGAAGCGGCGGGGCAAGGACGAGGTGCAGCTGGCCCGCGAGCGCATGAAGGACCTGCTCGACAAACACGAGGTGGACGCCCTCCCCGCGGAGGTCCAGCGGGAGCTGCGCCGGATCCTCGTCCAGCGGACCGGCTTCGCCGCCAACGATCCGAGGATCGAGGGGGTCTTCCGGCACCCGTGGCGAGGATGAGCGGCTCAGGAGACGCGCAAGCGTGACCGCAGGGTAGCCAGGGCCTCGGCGGCTTCCTTTCCCTTCTGCTCGATCAGATCCAGGAGTTCCTCCGGCGTACGAGTGTCCTCGGCGTTCCTGGCGTTCGGGTTGACGGCCTTCAGGTCGTAGTTCTTCGCCTCGATGTCGGCCCGCGTCACCGTCCAGCTGCGATGGCTGTCCGCCCGCTGGGGCAGAAGGCGGAAAAAGTCCTCGAAACGGTCCAGTGTAAACGGATTCTTCTTCCCCACCTTGACATCGGAAAGGTCGTAGTACCAGATCCGTTCGGTGGGGTTCCCCTTCGTGAAGAACAGGAGGTTCGTCTTCACGCCGGCTCCCGCCGCGCCGAAGACGCCCCCCGGGAGGCTCACGATGCACGAGAGGTCGCAGTCGTCCACCAGCTTCCGCTTCGTCTGGACGAACGCTGTCTCATTCGTCCTGAACAGGACTCCCTCGTCGAGGACGATGCCGCAGCGCCCGCCGGGCCTGAGGCTGTCGATCACATGCTGCAGGAAGAGCACCTGCGTTGCGCCCGTCTTGTAGGCGAAGCGTGTCTGGGCATCCTTCCCCTCCTTCCCGCCGAATGGCGGGTTGGTCAGGACGACGTCGAAGAGGCCCGGCGCGTCCTGAAACAGGCCCCCGTATATCTCGCCGCCGGTGAGAGTGTTCCCGTGCCAGATGTTCGGCTGGTCGAGGCCGTGGAGAACCAGGTTGGCCAAGGCGATGGGATATATCAGGTTCTCCTTCTCCCTCCCGTAGAAAGTCCGGCATTTGAGCCTCTCCAGTTGCTCGGCGGTGGCTTCCGCGCCGAGCCTCTCCCGCATGTACTCGAAGCTCTGCGCCAGGAACCCGCCGGTCCCGCAACTGGGGTCATAGACCGTTTCGCCAACTCCGGGATCAACGACCCTCACCATGGCCCGGACGATCTCCCGCGGCGTGAAGAACTGGCCTCCATCGTTCGCCTTCTCGCCCATCTTGAGAAGCAGCCCTTCGTACACCTGGGACAACGTGAATACGTGCGTCGGATCCACCCTCTCGGCGCTGATGTCGTGCACCTTGTCGAGCACGTCGAGCAGGTTGCGCTCCGTGTCGATGCGCACCCGCTCGACGCCCGACATGATCTCGCTGATGACTTTCTGACGTGGGCCGGCGCCGGGCCTGTCTCGCAGCCCCTTGAGATACGGGAGGAGGGCCCCGTTGACGAAGCCGAAGAAGCTCCCGAGCGTCCCGGCCTGAAGTTCCTGCCGCTTCGAGCCATCGGGGGCGGCCCAGTCCCGCCAGCGGTATGGGGGCTCGAGCGACGGCGCGAACTCGGCGCCGACCGCCTCGGCCTCCTCGGCCTCCCTGGTCTCCCGCTCGTCGAGGATGCGCAGGAACAGGATCCACGTCAGCTCCGGGACGTACTGCAACGCCCCGGCGCAATTGGAGCGCCGCATGACATCGCAGATCGACCTGATCGCCCCGTTGAGCGACCCGGGCGTCGCAAGCTTCCTGGTGTTGCCTCGTGTCACGTCCTCACCGTCGATCTCAGCCTCGCGGGCTCCTCGAGGATGTCCAGGATCTCCCTGGCGCAGTAAACACGGTTCCGCTTCGCGTCCCTGGTCTGCACCACGATGGAAGCCGCCTCTAGCCTCTCCACCGCCCTCTCGGCGGTGGTGTAGGCGACGCCCAGGCGCTCGGCGACCTTCCGGATCGTCCAGAATGGATTCCCGGCCAGGAGATCGACGAGCGCCAGCGCGGTCTTCGAGGAGGTGCCCGCCGCTTCCGTCCGCCACCGGGCGAGGAGCGCGTTGATCCGCTGCGCCCGGCCGAGGGCGTCCTCCGCCTGGCGCGCCACGGCGTTCAGGAAATACTCGAGCCACTCGGCCCACTCCCCACGTTCGCTCACGGCCAGCAGGCGTTCATAATAGTCCCGCCGCGTGGCCTCGAAGAATGCGCTGACGTAAAGGAGCGGCGTGGGCAGGAGGCCTCGTTCGATCAGGAAGAGGATGATGAGCAGCCTGCCGACACGGCCGTTGCCGTCGAGGAAGGGGTGGATCGCCTCGAACTGGTAGTGGGCCAGGCCGATCTGCACCAACGAAGGCAGAGCCCTGTCATGGAGGAACTTCTCCCAGCCGCTCAGGCACTCGCGCATGGTGTCGGATGGTGGCGGCACGAACCTCGCGTCTTCGATGGCGCACCCCGGCGGGCCTATCCAGTTCTGCGTCCATCTGAACTCGCCGGGGGTGGCCCGGTCGCCCCGCACACCTTCCATCAACCGGGCATGCAGTTCCCGCACCAACCGGAGCGAAAGGGGCAGCTTTCTTAATCTCTTGACCCCGTGCTCCAGTGCGGCCACGTAGTTTCCCACCTCACGAAGGTCCTCCGGGCTGCGATTCACTGCCGCCCCGGCCTCCGCGGCCAGCAGCTCCCCCAGTGTCGCCTGAGTCCCCTCGATCCGGCTCGAAAGCACGGCCTCGCGCCTCACGAACGGTCGGATCAGGAGGTGGGGGTTCGGCAGCCTCCCCCCCTCGCCGGCGAGCCGCCCAACGGCATGATCCGCGGCCGACAGCACCCTCAGGAGCCTCGGCCCCCACTCCAGTGGAGGCGGCAGAGGATTCGGGATGAAGGCGGAGTATCCCCCTGGACAACGGACCCGCTTCCCGGCCTCCTGGGTTTTCCCGGGCACGCATCCCCCTGTTTTCGGCTCCGCTAGAAGGCGCGCCTATTATTATCGCAATTGTGAGATTTCGCTAATTTGATTTCGCGCCGCCGTAGACGGTCTCAAAGACGACCTGCGAAGGCCTGTCCCAGCAGGGCAGCCGGCAGCGCGTCAATCGCAGCGAGCTCTTTCTCTGTCGATTGACGCACGTGCGATGCCCCTCGGACGCTCTCCGAGAGACTCTTCGCGATCCGCTTCAGCTCTCCAAGTGGCGGCAAGTTGATCTGCGGGCTAGGAACTCCAACCTCGTTTTTCGGGCACTCTACGCCCGAGAAGGGGCCTTCTGTCAACTTCGCCCGGAGGCCCGGGCCCTTACCCGAAGGGAAGCGAGGAGAAGCGACTTCTCGATGCCCTGCTGCTGGCCGTGCCGAGGTAGAATGAGCTGAAAGGCATTCCTGATCAGGAGGTCAGCATCATGAAGTTCGCGCGAATTACCGTGAACCCGAAGCAAATGGGCGGTGTGCCGTGCATTCGAGGGCTGCGCATTCCCGTGGCGACCGTCGTGGGGATGGTCGCCGAGGGGATGAGCGAGCAGGAGATCCTGAAAGCCTATCCTGATCTCGAAGCCGAAGATGTCCATGAAGCGCTGCAATATGCGGCCGAGGCCGTGCGCGAACGCGAACTCCCTCTCGTAGCGCCGTGAGATTCCTCATAGATAACGCGCTCTCCACCTCCTTCGCCGAGGGCCTGCGGCAGAATGGGCACGATGCCGTTCATGTGCGCGATCGTGGGCTGCAGACGGCCGACGACGAGGAGATCTTCGAGCGGGCGGCGAAGGAAGATCGGGTCCTCGTCTCAGCAGACACTGATTTTGGCACGCTACTCGCTCTCAGGGCTGTGACCAAGCCGTCCGTTATCCTCTACCGGCGTGGAGAGGATTCGCGCCCGGAGAAGCAGGTCGCGCTCCTGCTGGCGAATCTGTCCGGAACCCGGGAAGCCCTCGAGGCAGGAAGCATCGTCGTCTTCGACAAGGATCGCATCCGCATCCGGTCCTTGCCAATAGGCCGAGGCCAGTAACGACGGCCTTTAGGGAGGATGGCGGTTGGTGCACTGGTAAAAGGTCGCGACCCCGCGCAAGGAAGTCCGCAGCGGGCTAGGAACTCCAACCTCGCTTTTCGGGCAAAGGGCTATTCACTTCGCTCTCGTAGGTACAAGATATAGGGGTGAGCGAGAAGCGTGCCCACCCTGTCGGTGGGGTGGACTACCCCCGGACCCTTCAGGAGTTCGACGAGTGGTTCGCCTCGGAGGGGGCCTGCCGAGACTACCTGCAGCGGCTTCGATGGCCGGACGGCTTCCGCTGCCCTGCTTGCGGGGAAGGCAGGGCCTGGATGACGGGTAGGGGCCAGTTCCGGTGCGGGGCATGTCAACGGCAGACGTCTCCGATCGCGGGGACGATCTTCGAGGGAACGCGGAAGCCGCTGCGAGCCTGGTTCCAAGCGATGTGGTATGTGACGAGCCAGAAGCACGGAGGTAGCGCGTTGGGGCTCCAGCGCGTCCTGGGTTTGGGCAGCTACCAGACGGCCTGGACCTGGTTGCACAAGGTGCGGCGGGCGATGGTCCGGCCGGGCCGGGACCGCCTTAGCGGCTGCGTCGAGGTCGACGAGACCTACGTGGGTGGCATCGAGGAAGGCGTCCACGGTCGGGAAACGGAGAGCAAGGCCGTCGTGGTTGTCGCGGCGGAGGAAGACGGTCGGGGGATCGGGCGTGTTCGGCTGCGTCGGGTTCCCAACGTCTCGGCCGCTAGTTTGCTCCGGTTCGTCGAGGAGGCGGTCGCACCTGGATCGGTGGTTCACACCGATGGGTGGGGGGGCTATAACGACCTCGAGGTAAAGGGCTACGGGCATAGGGTGACCAACATCACGCGGAGTGAGCAGCTGGCGCATGAACTCCTGCCCCGGGTGCATCGCGTTGCCTCGCTGTTGAAGCGGTGGCTTCTGGGTACGCATCACGGAGCGGTCCGCGGCAAGCACCTCGGTTACTACCTCGACGAATTCACCTTCCGATTCAACCGCCGCCGCGCCCGCGCCCGCGGCCTCCTCTTCTACCGGCTCCTCCAGCAAGCGGTGGACGTCGGTCCGGCGCCCTACAGCCGGCTTGTGGCTGGGAAAGGGGGGCCGCACCACAAGATATAGAGCCTACGAGAGCGAAGTGGATAGCCCTTAAGGCTAATTGGCTGATGGCGCGCGACTTTTCGTCGAAACGATCGGACAACTCGTTGCCTTGTTATCGATTCGTTTTCCTCTGGAGTGCACTGGAGTCCTCCGCAGTCCTGGAGATGGCTTGGAGACGGAGGGCCGTTGCAGAGAGCCAGAGCTGGTGACCGAGAACGGCTTCCCCGCCTCGCATCCCGTCACGATTCCAAGCGCGGACGCCGCTGCCCCCGACCACCCGCAGAGTCGATGTGCGTGGCGAGTCCTGTTACCTCGCGGAGAGGCCAAGCCGTGATCATTTCGTCCATCGGAAACTGGTCCCTTCCCGCGTGGATGACCCAGAGATGCCGCAGCCTAAGATCGTCCAGGGCAACTCTCATGGAGCGCGTCACCGTCGGGGCATCGGTGAGCTTGAATTCGATCCCGAACCGGCGTCCCCCCTGGACGAAGAAGAGGTCCAGCTCGGCTCCTCCGTGCGTGGACCAGAAATACGCCTCAACAGGGCGGATCGCCGCCAACGTTTGCTCCAGGGCGAACCCTTCCCAGGAAGCGCCGGCCTGAGGGTGGCCAAGCAGGCCGTGGCGATCCTCGATTCCAAGCAGGCGGTGCAGCACTCCTGAGTCGCGAAGGTAGATCTTGGGCGCTTTGACCTGGCGCTTGGCGACGTTCGTGTGCCAGGGCTGGAGCTGCCGGACCAGGAAGGTGCCGGTCAGTACGTCGAGGTACGACCGCACCGTCTTGTCTGTGAGACCCATAGAGCGGGCCAGCTTCGAAGCGTTCCACGTCTGGCCGTGGCTGTGCGCCAGCATCGTCCAGAAGCGGCGCATCGCCGATGACGGAATGGCGAGACCAAGTTGGGGCACGTCACGCTCCAAGAACGTCCTTATGAAACTCTCCCGCCAGGCGTAGCTGTCCTGGTCGGATCGCGCAAGGAACGACCGCGGAAAGCCGCCACGGGTCCACAGTTTGTCCAGTGACTCCGGACCCGTCTCGCTGAGATCGAACCCACCCAGCTCCACGAACTCCACACGGCCCGCCAGGCTCTCCGAAACCCCCCGGACGAGGAACGGTGACGCGCTGCCGAGGATCAGATACTTGGCTTTATGCCCGGGACGATCCACCAGCACTCGCAAAGCCTCGAACAAGACCGGCATCCGCTGCGCCTCGTCGAGGACCACCAGCCCGCGGAGCGGCCCCAGGGCCAGATCTGGATTCTGGAGTCTGCTCCGATCCGCCTCGTGCTCGAGGTCGAAATAAAGGAGCTTCCGGTTCCGACCGAGCATGCGGGCGAGCGTCGTCTTGCCGCACTGCCGAGGTCCGAGGAGTGCCGTGACCGGGGAGCGACCCAGAGCGGTGACGAGGTGGTGGAGAGACGAAGGACGTTCGAGCACGGCGACGACTATATCATGAAAATCCGGAATGTGATTCCGAATTTTCAAACGTAGAGGGGGGACATCCGGACTGCTGAAAGGAAGACGTGGTGGAGGCGGCGGGAGTCGAACCCGCGCCCGGAACAGATCGGCGTGGAACGTCTACGTGCGTAGCCCCTTCGGCCTATCTCGCCGGCCGCCCCCCGAAGACCTCCTTTCGGTCATCTCGCGGGCTCGACCGGGCCTTGCCTCCCTCCGGGGATGCCCGCGTGGCCCAGGCCGGGCCTCAATTCTGCGGGCCCGTGCCGCACGTCGGATTGCGCCCGGCCACCAGGAAACAGACGATGTTCCCGGCGGGGATCGGGACGGTCAGCCCGGGGCCGCCGGAAACCGCCGCTCCCAGCTCGGACGTGAACGTCCCCTGCGGCGTCGGGCTGGAGTAGACGGCGTAATCGTCGGCGCCGGCCACGTCGGTCCAGGTGAACAGCAGATCGCCTGCGGCGCGATCCACCCGGAGCGTGGGGCGGACTCCGAGGGGCGGCACGACGACGTCGACCGGGACCGGATCGGACGTGACGCTGCATCCTCCGCCCGAGGTGCACCCGACATCGACGCTGTAGGCGTAGGTGCCGGCCGGCTGCGTCGCCGGGACGACGTGCGTCAGCATCGTCGCCCCCGGGATCGGCGCGCCGTTCTCGCGCCACTGGTAGGTCAGCGAGGAGCAGGCGGTGCAGTAGGAGCCGAGTAAGCGTCCGGAGCCGAGGGCGTCGAGCTGGACCGCCGTCCCCTCGCAGACGGCCGGCGGGTGCGCCGTCACCGCGGCCGCCGCGGCGGCCCCGGACGGGCCGTGGACGGGGCAGGCCCGGATGGTGATGTCGTCGATCATCCACCCCAGCGGGTCGTTGGCGGCGGCATCGATGGTGTCGAACGAGAACTGGATCTGGAGATCCTGCCCGGTCAAGCCGGGGATCCTCCAGAAGGACTCCGAGGATCCTACCAGGCCGACCGTGTCCTCCGAGTGCAGCCACGGGCCCTGCATGACGACCTGGGAGAGGGAGGTGAAGGGCCCGGCACCGCCCCGGGCGCGCACGAACGACCGGTCGAAGTTGAAGTCGCTCTCCGTCTGGCGCCGGTGCCAGAAGGAGAGCACGGCGTCCTGCGGCAGCGCCGGGATCACCGGCGACGTCAGGTCGCCGGCGTTGGTCGATCCCGTGTCGTAGTTGCAGGTCGCGTCCTGTCCGTAGTACCAGGAGGCGGAGAAGGACCGGGACGAAGGGGCGCAGGTCGGCGCCATGACGCGGTGCCAGAGTCCCGTCGGCGTCCAGCCTCCGGGACCCGCCTCGACGTCGTCCCTGAAGATGATGGTGGGGCTGGAGGCGAGGCGAAACCGGTTCGCCCCGCCGTTCGGGATGGCGGGCGTACGGCACGCGATGGTCTTCCCGTTGTTACCCGTGGCGTTCTCCACGCCGGCCACCGCCGTCCCGCCGTTGTCGGCGGCGCTTCCGAAGACCACGTCCTGGTACTGGAAGAGGATCTGGTCCGAGGTCTCGAACAGGGTCACCTCGAACGTGCCGTTCCCGACGGCGGGGAAGATCGGCACGCCGGCCCACTCGATGGTCAGGCGGCGGTTGGGCGCCGTCCCCTGGAGGAGCGCAAAGACCCCTC
>JACQNT010000138.1 GCA_016202915.1 Acidobacteriota bacterium | reverse complement strand
GGGTCCAGGCGGCCATCACCACCAGGCCAAACACCGAGAACGTGACCCATCCTGAGCTCCTGCCCGCCGCGTTCAACCTGGAGGTCCGGCACGATGTTCCGGCCCGGCGCGATGCGGATGCCCGGCTTGATGCGCTGGCCCGGCGAGATCATCCGCACCTGGGCGCGCCGTCCGGCGGGCGCCCAGGCCGACGAGGGCCGCGGCGAGGAGGGCCGCGAGGCCGCGCAGGGCGTAAAACCTCGGCTCGCTCGTCGTGTAGTTCGCCGCCGCGAAGAACAGGCTGTTGAGGTCGCTGATCACTACACCCTCCAGGAAGTAGAGCCACCCGCGGTAGATGCCCGCCAGCATAACTCCGTGCGACAGGAAAATCACGCCGCAGGCGATCTCCCGGGAGACGGCCGCCAGGAAGGCGGCCAGGATGAAGGGGACGTCAGTGAACTGCGATCCCTGCAGGATGATCGGCGAGGCGATGGCGACCCCGACCCCGGCCGACACCGCCAGCGCGGCCGGGCGCGACAGGTGGCCAGCCCAGGCCCCGAGCACCCCGCCCCGCAGCGCTCTCTCCCAGCCGAAGATCCCGAGGAGGAGGCAGAGGGGGAGCGTCCAGAGCGCCGCCGTCCGGAGGTTGCCGCTGAGGTACTGGTCTCCAAATGTATACGTGGACCAGCCGAAGGCCGATCCCGGCGCCAGGAAACTCTGGTCCACGAACGATGCCGCCGCGAGCCACGGCAGCATCCGCAGCGCGCGCGCCATGGAGGAGCGGCCGGCCGGCGCGGCTCCGGGCGCGGCCGGGAGCCGGGGATAGACGAGGAGAGACAGGAAGCCGGCGGCGAGGGGCAGGCCCCAGAAGACCAGAAGGCGGTAGTGCCCCGGCCCGACCGCCTCGCGAATCCCCGGGATGAACAGGATGGCCGGGATGACGAGGAGGAGGAGCGTCAGGGCGGCCGCCCTCCGCCGCGGGCTCATCTCCCTGGGCACGCCCGTCCGGGCCGGCGCGGGACGGCTGCGTTCACGGGACGGCCCCTCTCACGGCCGCTGCCAGAAGAACGTCCCCAGAGATTTCCTCTCCGGCCAGAGGGCGTTCATCGTGGCGGCATCGTAGAGGACGCCGTC
Source organism: Acidobacteriota bacterium (assembly GCA_016202915.1). Lineage (GTDB taxonomy): Bacteria > Acidobacteriota > Polarisedimenticolia > Gp22-AA2 > Gp22-AA2 > JACQNT01. Next base: position 6,953 of record JACQNT010000138.1, on the reverse strand, counting down.
CTTCATCGTGTAGAGGACCTGAGCCGAGCGGCGGATGTCGGCCAGCGGGTCGCCGTCGATGACCACCAGGTCGGCCAGCTTGCCGGCCTCGAGCGTCCCCAGGTCCTTCCCGAACCCGAGGGCCTCCGCGCCGCTCCAGGTGGCGGCGCGCAGCGCCTCCATCGGGGTCATGGCGCCGTCTCCGACGGTGAAGGCCCACATCTCCCAGTGCGCGCCGAGGCCCTGGAGCTGCCCGTGGGCGCCGAGGCAGACGCGCCCTCCCTGGCGCGCGATCCGCGCCGCGCCGGCGGCGACCGTCGGGAAGTGGAACTCGTCCTCCGGGTACCACATGCGGCGGCGCCCCAGGCGATCGAGCATCTCGTGGGGCGTGAACCGTGCGAGTCGCTCGTCGTCGTGCGGGTTGGCGTGCTGGTAGAAGTAATGCTCCGCCGTCGGGCCGCCGTAGGAGACCAGGAGGGTGGGCGTGTACGCGGTCCCCGACCGGGCCGCCAGGGTGACGACGTCCTTGTAGAGACGGACCGGCAGGGAGTGCTCCAACCCGGTGAAGCCGTCCAGGAAGTTCGTCATATCGGTGTGCAGCTCCCCCGCCCCTTCCATCGTGGCCGCGATCCCTTCCTGGCGGGCCGCCTCCACGAACCAGATCCTCTGCTCGCGCCGCGGCTGCTGGTACACCTTGAGCCAGTGCGCCCCGTACGTCTTCATCCGCCGCACGGCGTGCAGCGCGTCCTCCAGGCTGTCCACCTTCGCGTGCTGCGCCGCCTGCGCCCCGCCGTACAGGACGTCGCCGCTGGAGAAGATGCGCGGGCCGATCATCTCCCCCGCCTCCACCAGCTCCCCTTCGGCGAAGACGTCCAGGCTGTGGGCGGACGGATCGTGCGTCGTGGTGACGCCGTACGCCAGGTTCGCCACGTACTCCCATTTCTTCTCCGGGAAGATCTCGAACGCCGAGTAATGCAGGTGGGCGTGCACGTCCACGAGGCCGGGGATGACCGTCATGCCGCCCAGATCGAAGGAAGCGGCGCCGGGGGGCGCCTGCACGGATCCCTGCCGGCCGATCGCCGCGATCCGGTTTCCCGTGACCACGAGGTCGGCCCGATCCAGGACCTCGTCGCCGCGCATGGTGATGGCGCGCGCGTTCCTGAGGACAACCGATCCGGCCGGGCGCGGCCGCGGCACGACCAGATCCACGACGATCGCCTCCGGCTTCGGGAGTTCCGGCTTCTTCGGGGACGCCGCCTCATCGCTCTCCTTTCCGCCTTCCTTTCCGGTTTCCTTCGCGCGCTCCTTCTCCCTGGCCTCCTGCGCCTGCTTCGCGACCGCCTCCCGCACGCGGTCCAGGTTCTGGCGATAGATGGTGTTCCCCATCCCCCAGACGACGGTCCGCCCGCCGTCCGCCCAGCCGACGTAGCCGCCCCCCTCGGTGCTGAGGTGGTAGACCGGCACCGGGGACTTCTCGGGGCTGATCTCGACCGGCTCCGCGCCGGCCCGGGGCAGCGCCGTGACGTGGACGTCGTCCCGGCTCACGTACGCCACCCAGGCCCCGTCCGGTGACGGGACGGCGTCCTCCACCTGCACGAAGCGGAGGTGGCGCTGTTTGTCCGTGCCGTCCAGCCGGACCGATACCAGGTCCACCTTGGGGTCCTCGTACGGCCCGGGGCGGGGAAGGCTCTCCTCGAAGAAGAGCCGGTCCCCCTCGGGGCTCCAGGTGGCGATCGGGTGGAACCGCAGCGACTCGATGAGGGAGACGGAGGTGACGAGGCGCGGATCGGCCCCCTCCGGGCCGGGTTCGGAGGGGAGAAGGCGGATCTCGTAGTACGGATCGTATTCCGGCTGCTGGCCGCGCGACTCCGCTCCCGTCCCCACGACGATGGCGATGGTGTCCCCCTTGGGCGACCAGGCGGGGTTGGCGTAATGCCCTCCGCGGCGGGTGAGCCGGACGGGCGATCCGCCCCGGGCCGGGATCTTCCAGACGTGCCCCAGGTCCCGGTCGGACCAGGAGACGTAGGCGATGGAGCGGCCGTCAGGGGAGAACTCCGGCGCGTACTCGCGCGCGCTGCCGCGCGTCAGCCGCCGGGGCGGGCCGGCCTTGCCGTCGCGGATGTCGCAGATCCAGATCTTCCCCAGCGCATCGAACGCCACGCGCCTCCCGTCCGGGGAGAGTGTGGGCCAGCGCAGGAGCCTCACGCGGAGATCCGGGTCCCACGCCGGCCGCTCGACGCGCAGGAGCGGCCGCAGGGCCAGCGACACGTCGGCGCTGAACGGCACCACGGTCGCGGCGGCCGCGCCCAGGTCCAGCCGCGCGTCCAGGTGGATCCGGCGGATCTTCCCGTCGCTCCAGTAGATCAGGGACCGCCCGTCGGGGGTGAAGGCGGCCCCGGGGAAAACGTCCATCTGGGCGAACCCCTCCTGCTCGTCCCGGGAGAGGTCCCGGCTCAGGATCCTCTCGGCGCCGGTGTCGAGATCGCGCAGCACGAGAGTGTTGCGGGCATCCTCGCGACGCGCGTACGCCAGCCGCTTCCCGTCCGGCGAAAGGGTCGGCCGCAGCCCTCCCCCGGGCGGCGAGGTCAGTCGGACGATCTCACCCGTCCTCCTGTCGAAGCGGAGGACATGCCACAGGCCTTCGTAAACGTCGGAGACGTAGGAAAACCTTCTCTCGCGGCCGGTGAGGTAGATGTAGCGGCCGTCGGGGCTGGCCACCGGCCCCGCCACGGTGTGGATCTTGTCCTTGGGAATGATTCGTACCCCCGCCCCGCCGTCGCGGTGATACATCCACAGCTCGACCGGCGGGATGCCGGCCCGGCTCGTCTCCTCCTTGCGCGCCAGAACGTACAGGCCGTCCGGCGTCCAGGAGGGGGAGGAGAGGACGGCGCCCTTCTCCTCCGTCAGAGGCCGGGGGGAAGAACCGTCCGATCCCATCAGCCAGAGGTTCATGTTGCCGCCGCGGTCGCTGCAGAAGGCGATCGTTTTCCCGTCGGGGGAGTAGCGCGCGGCGTAGTCGTAGGCCGGGCCCGAGGTGATCCGCTCCGCCTTCCCGCCGGCGATCGGCATCCGGTAAAGATCCCCGAGGAGGTCGAAGAGGATCGTCTTTCCGTCGGGAGAGACGTCCACGTTCATCCAGGTCCCTTCGTCTGTGGTGAACTCGACCATCCTGGCCTTCTCCGGCGTCGCGTTGATGTCCAGTCTGGGCGGCTTCTTCTCCTCTTGCTTCTCGCCGGCCGGCCCGGCCTGCGGGGGAGATCCGGGAGACGCCGGAGGCGGGTCGGGGCGTCCGGCGAAGAGGCCGTCGAAGAGGAACGGAGGGACGAAGGCCAGGACGAGCGAGATCCACCAGCCGGTGCGACGCGAGCGGGTCATGGACGGTGCCTCATGAGGTGTCCGGAGGACGGCCTCTTCCCTGATCACGGTTGCGGCACGCCGGCGCTCCCGTGCGGGCGCGCCGCGGGCCGGCGGGGCGGATGGCAGAACCGTCTCTCCCGATTGAAGCGCCTATATACCGCGAAAGCGCCACGCGAGCAACCTCGCCGCCGGAACCGCCGCCGGAACAGCTCCTCGGCCACGCCGGTGATCCGCAGGATATAATGACGACCCCGCGCCATGCCGGTCCCGGAGAGGGCCTTGTTTGATGAACCGTTGAACGGCTGCCTGCTCTGCGATTCCGACAGGATCCGATTATTCGCCGTGGACTTTCAGGACCGGCAGATTTTTCGCTGCCGGGAATGCGACATCACCTTCCTGAACCCTCAGTACAGTGACGAGTATCTGAGGAAACTCTATGACCGCTATCCCGGGATTCACTTCCCCGGCGCCGGAAAAAACACGCCCCTCGACCAGCGGATGCGCCGGGAAGTCCACGACTACTACTTTTCCCTGGTGGAGAGATTCGTCCGACCCGGCCGCCTCCTCGCCGTCGGATGCGGTGACGGTCTCGAAATGTCAATCGCGAGGGACAGGGGTTGGACGGTGAAGGGATGCGACATCGACGAGAAGGCTATCTCCCGGGTGAGGAGTCACGGTTTCGAGGTGTTCCATGGTTCTCTCGAGGAAATCCCCTTCACCTCCTCCCGGTATGACTGCGTGTATCTCCATCACGTCCTGGAACATCCGAAGAGCCCGCAGACCTACATCCGGAAGGCAGCGGAAATCCTCGACGCCTCGGGGGTCCTTTTCATCGCCTCGCCGAACCTGGGATCGCTCTCCAGCCGGCTGAAAACCTTTCTCTCCCAGGTTCAGACTGAAAAAGAGGAGCATGAAGCACTACGACACCTGGCACCACCTGTTCTACTACACCCCTTCCGCGCTGAAACGGCTGCTGGAGACGTGCTTCGGGTATCGGGTCCTGCTCGCCCATTGCGGGCTCGATGACCGGTATCATCGCTGGAACCTTTCCAATCGAATGTCCGCTCCTTTCCGAGTCTCACCGTCTTGAAGTCGAAGTTCATCCTTCTTTGCACCCCCCAGGGAAGACCGGTGGGCAGGGATCGGACTCCAGGTTGACGGCGCGGCATGGAGCGCTTATCCTGCCGCGGCCCCCGTCCGCGCCGCGGAGGAACACACCTGCCCCTTTCGACCGACAGCCGGAAGACCACGTCGTGGACCCGCGGCGAGGCGCGGGCCGGCCCCCGGCGCCTGCTGGCCGGCGCTCTTCTCCTCCTGCTGTTCTCCCCGGTCTTCCTCTACCGCCTCGGGCGGACCGGACTGCGCGATCCCGACGAGGGACGCAACGCGGAAGTGGCGCGCGAGATGCTCGTCACCGGAGACTGGATCACGCCGCGGATCAACGGGGCCCGCTATCTCGACAAGCCTCCCGCGTTTTTCTGGACGATCACCCTCGCCTACCGGACCTTTGGGGTCAACGAGCTGGCCGCCCGGATGCCGTCCGCCATCTTCGCCTTGGCGGGGATCGGCCTGACCGTCTGGTTCGCCCGGCGGCACCTGGGCCCGCGGGCCGGCTGGCTCTCCGGGATCATCCTGGCGACGACCCCCCTGTACATCGTCTTCGGCCGGATGGTCATCTTCGACATGATGCTGGCTTTTTTCATGACGGCCTGCGCCATGGCCGCCTTCGAGGCGATGGAGGGGGACGGGCGGCGCGCCCGCTTCGCCGGCATCGCTTTCTTCGCCTCCGCAGCCGCCGGGACATTGACGAAGGGGCCGGTGGCCCTGGTGGCGCCGCTCCTGGCCGCTGTCGCGTGGGCGGTCCTCAGGGGACGGCCCGGACTGCTGCGGCGGATGGGATGGGGAAGCGGGGCGCTGATCTACGCCGCGATCGTCCTGCCGTGGCTCTTCCTGGTCTCGGCGGGCAACCCGGGGTACCTCCGCTACGCCCTCCTCGGGGAGAACCTCGAGAGGATGACCTCGAACAGGTTCGACACGGCCCGGCCGTTCTATTTCTATGTCAAGGTCGTGCTGAGCGGATTCTTCCCCTGGATTCTATACTGCGGTGCCGCGGCGGGCCGGCGCGGCCTCGCGTGGCTTCGTGGGGCGGGTCGTGGAGCGATCCAGCGCGCGGGGTGGCGCGGGGCCCTGGGCGGCGCCGCGGAGAGAAGCCCCGCCCTCCTCTACGCCGGCCTGTGGCTCGGCGTCATGTGGCTCTTCTTCTCGCTGGTCGTGTCCAAGAGGATCTCCTACATCCTCCCGTGCGCGGTGCCCGTCGCCCTTTTGAGCAGCGGGCTCTGGGCGGCTTCGTTCGGGCGCCGGGAGGGGGCGCCGGAGGAGGCGGACCCGGGGGCCGCGGCCAGAAGAGACCTGTCGCTGGGGACGGCATGGGTCGCCGCCTCCTGCATCGCCGGCGCCCTCGTCCTGGCGCTGGTGAGCCTGGGGGTGGGACCCGGGGTCTCGGGCGGGAAGTACGACGTCCTCCTGACGCGCGCGCCGCTCTTCGGGTGGACGGCGGCCGGGCTGACCGGGTCGGCGGCCGTCCTGCTCGCGACCAGGAGGCTCCGGCGGCCGGCTCTGGGCTTCGGCCTGGCGGTCGCGCTCATCGGGGTGATGATCCCCCTGTCCCGGGCCGTGTCCGGCTACGTTGACATGGCCCGATCGGCGCGCCCCGTCAGCCGATTCCTGGCCGGAAGACTGTCCCCGCAGGACCGGGTGATCTGCTACGACGAGTACCGGCCCTCACTGAACTTCTACCTGCGCCGTCCGATCGATGTCGTGGACGACCCGGGAAAGAGGATCTTCACCAGCAACTACGTCAGACAAGACCTCGCCGCCAATCTCCACGATCCCTCCTTCCATCTGATCTCCGGAGAGGCGATGCGCGACCTGCTGCGCCGGGACGGTGCCGCCGTCTACCTGCTGGCGCCCAGGGAGTCCTACGCCGCGCTGGGCAGGGAGACCATGTTCCCCCTGGAGACGATTTACGAGGATTTCCACGGCGGGGTGTTCGTCAGGGCGGGGGCGCACCCCCCGCACTGATCTCCCCCGTGGTATCGTTCTTCGTTGGCCCGGCGACTGTGCGCGCCGGCGAGGCTGGGAAGGCGGGATCATGTGCGGCATCGTCGGCATCGCGGATCTCCGGGGGGAGGCGCGGCCCGACCCTGGCCTGGTGGCGGCCATGGCCGACACCCTGACGCACCGCGGCCCGGACGGCGCCCTCGTCGCCGAGGTCGGAGGCGAGCGGCCGCACCTGACCTTCGGCTTCCGGCGACTGAGCATCATCGATCTCGGGGCGGGCGCGCGGGCCTTCAGCGACGAGTCGCGGCGCCTGAGCGTCATCTGCAACGGCGAGATCTACAACTATCCCGAGCTCCGCGCCGGCCTCGAGGCGCGCGGCCACCGCTTCGAGACCGGCTGCGACACCGAGGTGATCCCCCACCTGTACGAAGAGCACGGCCTTTCCTTCGTCTCCCGCCTGAACGGGATGTTCGCCTTCGCGATCTTCGACACCCGGGAGGATCGCCTGGTCCTGGGGCGGGACCGCGCCGGGGAGAAGCCCCTGTACTACCTGGAGC